>JAICQA010000075.1 GCA_025929595.1 Xanthobacteraceae bacterium | reverse complement strand
GTCAGTGGGCGGAGCGCGATCGAATCCTCGCCGCGATGAACGGCGACGGCGATGCGAAAGCTCTGCGCGATGCGTTCGGCGGTGGCGATGACAATCGTCGCGTCGGCTCATCGAAGACCTGGCGCGCGGTCGTGCGGAACAGGCCGAGCCAGCGCGCGAAATGGATGTCGGAGAGGCCGGGCAGACGCAGATGCGGCGGCAGCGGCTGGCCGTGATAGCGTCCGGAACGCAGCAGAACCGACGACCAGAAATCGCACATCCGGTTGAGATGAAAGGGCCAGCGGCCCGGCGCGATCTTTTGCAGGAAAATCGGACCGATCACGTCGTCCCGTCGCACGGCGTCGTAAAAGCCATGCACGAGCCGCCGGATGCTGTCTTCGTCGACCGTGGACAGTTGAACGCCGTCGAGCGGCGAGGGGGTGGCGGTGCGTACGGTGATTTTGTTTGTCACAGTGAGGCGATTCCAGCCGCCCGGGAACAGGGTCTTGCTGGATATATGTAGCGCCGGATTTCCGCACAGATGGCGCGGAAATCTGTCGCACCGGAGAATTCGCCTCCGCCACCGGGTTTGGCCTGTCGAAAAAGCGTTTTATAGTCGCCGGCGCTCGCGGGCGTAGTTCAATGGTAGAACGGCAGCTTCCCAAGCTGCATACGAGGGTTCGATTCCCTTCGCCCGCTCCAAGCCTCCGTCCGCGATCCGGCTGCGGCTGCCCACTCCTTATATTTTATAAATTTTTTCGTCCCACCGGCGTTCTGCAGGCCGCCGCGCCTTGACGCCTTGCTCGGAAGTGCAAAGCTTCCCGCTGGCCCAATTCCGAGCGGAGTCAATCCGCCGGCCGAGAAACGCAACGGGAGAGATTTCATGAAGCGAGCACTGCTGCTTGCCGGCGCGATCATGCTGGCAGCGGGCGCGAACGTGGCGAGCGCCCAGGACAAGACGTTCAACCTCAAGCTCAGCTACTGGGTGCCGCCGTCGCACCTGCTCACGCCCGGCTACAAGGAATGGGCGGCGTCGGTCGAGAAGGCGTCGAACGGCACGATCAAGACCACGCTCTTTCCGTCGAGCCAGCTCGGCTCCGGCCAGGACCACTACGACATGGTCAAGCGCGGCGTCGCCGACTTCGTGCTGGTCAATCCGGGTTACACGCCGGGACGCTTCCCCGTGATCGGCGTCGTCGATCTGCCGTTCATGGCGGACAGCGCCTATGAGGCCGCGCCTGCCATTCGCCGCTTCTACACGAAATACGCCGAGAAGGAGATGCCCGAGGTCATCGTGTGTCACACCTTCTCGCACGAGCCGGGCACGGTCATTTCGAAGAAGCTCGTGAAGGTGCCGGGCGACATCAAGGGCCTGAACATCCGCTCCGCCAACCAGACGATGGCGACCTTCATGACCTTGCTCGGCGGCAACTCGGTGCAGGTGCCGATCATGGAAGCGGCCGACACGCTCCGCCGCGGCATCACGGACGGGCTGAACGGCACCTATGACAGCCTCACGCATCCGGCGTTCAAGTTTCACACGGTGACGGAATACATCCTCGACACCAAGATGTATCTCGCGACGCTCCTGCATCTCATCAGCCGCAAGACCTATGACAGCATGTCGGCGGCGCAGAAGAAGGTGATCGACGATCACTGCACGCCGGAATGGTCGCAGCGCGTCTACAAGGCCTGGTACGACGATCAGGTGCAGCGCGAGGACGAGATCCGCAAGGCGGGCGACAAGATCATCAAGATCACCAAGATGGGCGAAGGCGAGCTCGCGCAGTGGCGCAAGGCGGCCGAGCCGGTGGTCGCGGCCTGGAAGGACTCCGTGAAGAAGGCGGGCCTCAATCCCGATCAGGTGCTGGAGGAGTACAAGGCCGAGCTCAAGAAGGCCGACGCGTTGTTCTAACGGGCTCGAACGCATGGACTGCATGCGGGCATGCCGCCGTCGCGGCATGCCCGTCTCGCATCGCGGCTGCCGCGCGCGGCACCGAGTGCGGTTCCCCGCCACCGTAAGTTCGCCCCACTCTTCTCGACTGCGCTCGGCAGAATTCGCATTGCGTGTCTCGACGCCATTTGCCGAAAGTGCCAATCTTTGATTCACGGCCGCCGGCGCCGCGCCAACGGCGCTGCGGCAACAAGAAGCCGCGCAAAAAGCGCGCAACGTGTCCAGGAGGAAACCGACCGAGGGAGGAATTCAATGAAGCAGTGCGGAATTCTGCTTGCCGGCGCGTTGATGTTTGCCGGGGCGACCGGCGCGAGTGCGCAAGACAAACAGATCAACCTGAAATTCAGCTACTGGGTGCCGCCGAGTCATCTGCTGACTCCCGGCTATAAGGAATGGGGCGCGGCGCTCGAAAAGGCGTCGAACGGCACCATCAAGACCACGTTGTTTCCGTCGAGCCAGCTCGGATCCGGCGCCGACCATTACGACATGGTCAAGCGCGGCATCGCCGACGTCGGCCTGATCAATCCCGGCTATACGCCCGGCCGCTTCCCGATCATCGCCACCGCCGACCTGCCGTTTCTCGTCACGGACAGCCTGAAGGCCGCGCCCGCCATCTCGCGCTGGTACAAGAAATACGCCGCCAAGGAGATGCCGGAACATTATGTGTGCCACACCTATTCGCACGAGCCGGGCTCCTTCCATTCGAAGAAGGAGATCAAGGTCCCGGCCGACGTGAAGGGGCTCAACGTCCGCACCGCCAACCAGACGATCGCGGCGTTCGTGACGTCCATGGGCGGCAATTCGGTGCAGGTGCCGATCATGGAAGCGGCCGACACGCTCCGCCGCGGCATCACCGACGCCATCACCGTGCCTTGGGGCGGGCTCACGCACCCGGCCTTCAAGTTCGGCGAAGTCACCACCTACACGCTCGACATCCCGCTCTATGTTTCGAACTTCACGCACGGCATCAGCAGGCAGACCTATGACTCGATGTCCGACGCGCAGAAGAAGGCGGTCGACTCGGTCTGCACGCCGGAATGGTCGGCGCGCACGTATAAGTCGTGGTACGAGGACGATCACGGCCGGCAACAGGCGATCTACAAGACCGACCGCAAGATCACCAAGGTCGGCCCGGCTGAGGTCAAGCTGTGGCGCGATGCGGCCAAGCCCGTTTACGACCAGTGGTCCGCGGCCGTGAAGAAGGCCGGCTACGATCCGGACACGGTTCTCAACGAACTCAAGGCAGAACTGAAAAAGGCGGACGCGCTGTTCTGATCTCATTGAGCATCGCCCGCCGGGACACGGTCTCGGCGGGCGTTCTCGCGGCCGGGCTGGGAAACTCGACGTGAATCGATTTGTCGCCATCGTCGAACGGACGGCAGGCTACTTCATTGGCCTGCTCGCGATCATCACCTTCGCCGAAGCCTTGCTTCGCTATGCCTTCAACAGTCACATCCCCGACGGCTTCGTCGTCGGCCAGACCTTGCAGGGCATCGCGATCTGCTGGGGCATCGCGACCGCCACCTATGCCGATCGGCAGATCACGGTCGATATCCTGCATGAAATGGCGAGCAATCCCGTGCGCCGCGTCTTCGACGTCGCGGCCTACACGATCAACTTCCTGTTCATCGCGCTGTTCGGCTACGCGATCACCTTCAAGGTGTTCGACATCCTCGCCGCAGGCGAGATTTCCGCAGAACTCCGCATCCCGATCTGGACCGGCTACACGCTCGCCTCGCTGGGCATTCTGGCAGCGGTCGGCACCGCCGGCATCCGCTGGTGGCAGGTCGTGATCGAGCGCCGATAGGAAGATTTTTCATGTCCCAGGAGACGCTGGTTGCGATCGTCGGCTGCATTGCCGTGCTGGTGCTCATGCTTATCCGCGTGCCGATCGCCGTCAGCCTCGGTTCGGTGGCGGTCGCGGGTTTTGCCTATCTGGTCGGCATCGAGCCCGCGATCGGCATCCTGATCGACAGCCCGATCCGCACCGTCACCAACTTCAACTTCAGCGTCGTGCCGCTGTTCATTCTGATGGGCGCGCTGGTCGGCGTGTCGGGCATGAGCCGCGAATTGTTTCGCGCCGCCAACGCCTGGGTCGGCCGTTTTCCGGGCGGCATGGCGATGGCGACGATCTTCGCCTGCGGCGGGTTCGCCGCGATCAACGGCTCGTCGGTGGCGAGCGCGGCGACCATGACCCATGTCGCGCTGCCCGAGCTGCGGCGCGCGGGTTACGACCCCGGCTTCGCGGCCGGTGTGATCGCCGCCGGCGGCACGCTCGGCATCATGATCCCGCCCTCGGTCATGTTCATTCTCTACGCGATCCTGACCGAAACCGACGTCGCCTCGCTATTCATCGCCGGCATTATCCCGGGACTGATCTGCATCGCCTTTTACTGCGTCACCATCCAGATCGTTTACTCGCTGAAGCCGGAATGGATGCCGCGCAGCGCCGGCGCCGGCCGGCAGGAGAAGATCGACAGTCTCAAGGACGTGTGGGCGACGCTCGTGCTGTTCGTGCTGGTCATGGGCAGCATTTATGGCGGCTTCGTCACCATCACCGAAGCTGCCGGCGTCGGCGTCATCGGCGCGCTGGTGATCGGCCTCCTGCGTCGCAAGCTCGACTGGAAGGGCATCGAGACCAGCCTGGTTGAGGCACTGCGTACGTCGGCCTCGATCTTCTTCATCCTGATCGCGGCCTTTCTGTTCCAGTTTTTCCTCGCCGTCACGCAAATGTCGCAGCTCTTGGCGGATTTTCTGACCAGCCTGCCGGTGGGACCGCTCGGCGTCGTCATCGTCATTCTCGCCTTCTACATCGTCGTCGGGATGTTCGTGGACGAGCTGGCGATCATTCTCCTCACAATCCCGATCGTGTTTCCCATCGTGGTCAACGATCTGGGCTTCAGCCCGATCTGGTTCGGCGTGCTGGTCGTGGTCACGGTGCAGATCGGCATGATCGCGCCGCCGGTCGGTATCATCTGCTTCATCATGAACACCATGGTCCCCGACATCGGGCTGGTGAACATCTATCGCGGGGCCATGCCTTTCGTGATCGCCGACCTGTTTTGGCTGGCGCTCCTGATCACCGTCCCGTCGCTCTCGTTGTTTCTGGTCAATCAGATGGGTTGAGGGCGGCCGTCCGCCGGACCGGTGTCTTTCCTTTTGCCCGCGGCCTTGACACCATGGGCCATGCGGACCTTTCAAACGAGCTCGTCGCGCGGGGCCGGCTCGCCCGACGTCGCGGGCTTTTACGAGCTCGACACCGGCAGCATCCAGTACGTCGTGAGCGATCCGGCCAGCCGGCGGGCGATGATCGTCGATCCGGTGCTGAATTACGATCCGAAGGCCGGTCGCACGGGCACGCGAAGCGCCGACGAAATTCTGCGCCACGTCGAGCAGGCGGGGCTTTCGGTCGATTGGGTCATCGACACCCACCCGCATGCCGACCATTTCTCTGCCGGCGCATACCTGAAGGACAAACTCGGCACGCGGCTCGCGACCGGCGAGAAGGTGAGGGACATCGCGGTCGTGTGGCGCAAGCTCTACAACATGCCGGACGCCTTCGAACCATCGACATTCGACCGCGTCTTCGCTGACGGCGAAAGCTTCGACCTTGGCACGCTGCCGGTACGTGTGATGCTGTCGCCCGGCCACACGCTTGCTTCGATCACGTTGATCGTCGGCGAGGATGCCGCCTTGGTCCACGACACGCTGATGCAGCCGGACTCCGGCACGTCGCGCGCGGACTTCCCCGGCGCCGATGTCGCGACGCTGTATCGCTCGATCAAGTCGATCCTGGCGCTGCCGGGCACAACGCGGCTCTTCGTCGGCCACGACTACTGCCACGACGGCCGCGAACCGGCATGGGAGTCGACGGTCGCGGAGCAGAAGGCGTCGAACGTCCATGTAAAGGACGGAGTCGGCGAGGCGGAATTCGTCCGCATCCGCAGCGAGCGCGACCGCACGCTGCCGCTGCCCGACCGCATGCTGCATGCGCTGCAGGTCAACCTGCGCGCGGGCCGGCTGCCGGAGCCTGAAAGCGACGGCCATCGCTATTTGCGCATACCGCTCAACCGCTTTTGATCGGCTGGAAATTGCGGCGCATCGGTCCTAGATTCACCGCATGGCCGAGGAAATGACCACCGCACGCGTAAATCCGCAGGGCAGCGCGTCGCTGGGACGCATGGCGCTCTGGGGGCTCAGTGCCTTCATTGCCGTCCTGATGGCTGGGACCGTTGCGCTCTGGTTCACGCTCGGCTCCGCCGTCTTCTTTGAAGTTGTCGCCGCCGGCATTGCCTACTGCTTCTGACGGCGCAACCCAGATACGGCGCTCGCAATGACCCGCACGATCCGCATTCTCGCCATGACCGCAGCATTGCTTGCAGGCGCCGCAGCCCTCGCAGCGATCGCAATCGTCCTCTGGCCGCGCGGCGGCGAGGTGGCGATCAGCCCCTCGGCGGTCGGCGGTCCGTTCTCGCTGACCGATCAGAACGGCCGCAGGGTCACGGAAGCCGACTTCAAGGGCAAGCCGGTCCTCGTTTTCTTCGGCTTCACGAATTGCCCGGACATTTGTCCGACTGCCCTCTTCGAAATGTCCGAAGTCCTGCGCCGCCTCGGGCCCGACGCGGAGAAGGTCAACGCGATCTTTATTTCGGTCGACCCGGAGCGCGACACAGCGGAAAAGCTGAAGGACTACCTGCAAAGTTTCCACGCACGCATTTCGGCGCTGACGGGATCGCAGGCCGACATCGATGCGGTCACCAGGGCCTACAAGGCCTACGCCAAGCGCGTGCCGCTCGAAGGCGGGAATTACACGATGGATCATTCGGCCATCGTCTACCTGATGGACAAGAACGGCCGCTTCGTCGCGCCCTTCAACCTGAAGCGTCCGGCCGACGAGGCCGCCGCGGATTTGCGGCGCTACCTGTAAATATTGGGCTTCAGCCCAATCGTGCGAACTGCGATCGGCACGGAAGACGTGGCGGCGACGGGCGTGTAGGATCGCCGCATGTCGAATGGCCTGAGTATTTCCGGCGACCCGGCCAAGCGGTCTCCGGTCCCCGTTCCCGAACCCAATCTCACCCCGAAGCAGATCGTCGCGCGTGCGGTCGCGCTGCGTCCCAAGCTGCGCGCGCAGCAGGACGAGAACGACGAACGCGGCACCTACTCGCCCGAGCTGCACGAGGATTTTATCAAAGCGGGCTTCTACCGTTGCACGCAGCCGAAGATGTTCGGCGGCTACGAATTTGATCTCCCAACGTTCTACAAGACGATGACGGAGATCGCCGCGGGCCATCCCGGCGTCGGCTGGTGCCTGGGGCTCGCCGCCTCCCACGCCTTCGAGGTGGCGTCGCATTGGCCGGAGCAGGGACAGATCGAGTTGTTCGGCAAGGACGGCCACTTTATCGCGCCGCATCGCGCTCCGCCCATGGGCACGCTCACGCCCGCCGATGGCGGCTACATCATGAACGGCACCTGGGATTATTGCTCAGGCGTTCCCTATGCGACGCATTTCATCGGCGGCTGCTTCATCAGGCGTGACGGCGAGCCGCCGAAGCATGCCCACGCCGCGGTCCCGAAAGGCAGCTACCGCATCCTCGACGACTGGGGCGGCGACCGCGTGCTCGGCATGCGCGCGAGCGGCTCGAACAGCGTGCAGGTCGAGAACATTTTTGTGCCCGAGCATCATGTCGGGTTTCTCTCAGCCGGCCTCGGCTCCGACCCGGCGGGCATGGAGAAAGGCACGCCCGGCACGCGCCTGCACGGCAATCCGATGTATCTCGGCCGCCTCGCGGGCCCGTTTCACGCGACACTCGTGATGCCGGTGGTGGGTGCGGCGCGCGCGGCGCTCGATGAGTACGAAGAGATCATCAGGACGCGCAAAACGCTGTCGATGCCGCAGATCCCGCGCTTCCAGCACGCGGACTTCCAGCGCTCGTTCGGCGAGGCGCTGACGCTGACCGACGCTGCCGAAGCCCTGATGCTCAAGGGCTGCGAGATGTACCACGACTATTGCGACCGCTGGGCGAAGGACGGCACGCCCATCACGCTCGAGGACAACATGCGCCTCTGGGGCATGATCCAGCACGCCGGGCGCATGGCCTGCGACGCGGTCGAGTTGATGTTCCACACCGCGGGCTCCTCGCCGGCGCGCAAGGGCCACAAGATCCAGCGTTACTTCAACGATGTCGCGATGTATCGCGGCCATTCCTCGTCGCAGTTTAACGCCTACCAGTCGGGGCTCGCGCGTCTGCATTTCGGCCTGCCCTGGGGCATGTACGGACTCTGACCATGAGCGAGCGCGCGGAGCCCGCCGGCACTTATGATTACGTGATCATTGGTGCGGGGTCCGCGGGCTGTGTGCTCGCCAATCGTCTCACGGGCGATCCCGAAATCCGCGTGCTGCTGTTGGAAGCCGGTGGCAGCGACGATCGCTTCTGGATCAGGACGCCGTCCGGCTTGCCGTATCTCCTCGGCAACAAGGAAGTCGATTGGTGCTACCAGAGCGAGCCGGAGCCCTTCGCCGACAATCGCGTGACGCCGGTGCCGCGCGGCAAGGTGCTCGGCGGATCGTCCTCGATCAACGCCATGTGCTACATCCGCGGCCACGCGCGCGACTACGACATCTGGCGCCAGCTCGGCAACAGGGGCTGGGGCTGGGATGATGTCTTGCCGTACTTCAAGAGCATCGAGAAATATCCGCGCCGCGGCGACGACGCCCATGGTTGCGACGGCGAATTGGGCGTTCAGGAGAACAGGATCCGCTGGGAAATCGTCGAGGCATGGCGGCAGGCCGCGCTCGATTACGGAATCCCGCCGAACGACGATCACAACCGCGGCGACAACGAGGGTGTCGGCTATTTTCAGGGCACGGTCATCAAGGGCCGTCGCGCGTCTGCATCCCAGGCGTTCCTGCATCCCGTGATGCACCGGCCGAACCTGCGCGTGCTGACCCGCGCGCACGTGAAGAAAATCCTCATTGAGGGAAGGCGCGCGACCGGCGTCGAATACTGGCGCGAGGGCAAGCTGTATTTCGCCGCGGCGGGCGCCGAGACGATTTTGTCTGCCGGCGCCATCGGATCGCCGCAGATTTTGCAGCTTTCCGGGATCGGCCCCGGCACGCTGCTGCGCGAGCACGGCATTGAAGTTCTGCATGAACTGCCGGGCGTGGGCGAGAACATGCAGGATCACTGGCAGATCCGCTGCACCTACCGGGTGAAGAACACCGTCACCCTGAATCAATGGGTGAACAATCCGCTGCGCCGCTACGCCATGGGCGCTTACTATCTGCTGACTCATCGCGGGCCCATGAGCGTGCAGCCGCCGCAGCTTTGCGCCTTCACGCGCAGCGACCCGTCGCAGGACACGCCGAACCTGCACTATCACGTGTCGCCGATCAGCTCCGACCGCTTCGGCGGCCCGCTGCACAAATGGCCGGGGCTTTCCTGCGGCATCGCCGTCGTGCGCCCGCAGAGCGTGGGGTACGTGCGAATCAAGAGCGCCGATCCGCATGCGCATCCGTCGATCCTGCACAATTTTCTCGGCACGCCCGAAGCCCGCCGCGTCGCGGTCGATGCCATCCGCATCACGCGCGAGATCGTTGGAAGCCGCGCGCTCGCGCGCTTCGAGCCCGAAGAACTTACGCCGGGGAAAGACGTGCGGTCGGAGGATGAAATTCTCGCCTATGCGCGCCAGACCGTGATCACGGTCTTTCACCAGGCGGGGAGTTGCAAGATGGGTCAGGACGCCATGGCCGTGGTGGACGATCGTCTGCGCGTGCGCGGCATCGACGCTTTGCGCGTGATCGACGCCTCGATCATGCCGAACGTCATTTCAGGCAACACCAACGCGCCCGCCATGAT
>JAICQA010000350.1 GCA_025929595.1 Xanthobacteraceae bacterium | reverse complement strand
CCCGCTGTGCACCGCGATGCGCGCGTCGAGTATGAATTCGCCATGCGCCCGCCGCGATAGCGCGAGGTCGTCGAGGAACTGACGGATTTCAAGCGCCGCCTCGATCCCGCTCGCCGCATCCCGCACGCCGGCCTCCGGCACGCCCGCGACGGTGACGTAGATGTCGCCCGTGGTCCGCAGCTTCTCGAAGCCGTGCCGCCCGCCGATGGCGTCAAACGCCTTGAAGCAGTGCATGAGGTGAGCGAGCACGTCCTTCGGATTGTGCGTCTCCAGCGCATGCACGAAGCCCGTGAAATCGACGGCCAGCAGCGTCACCGGCTCGAATTCGCGCGGCTCGATCCGCTTCCCGCTCTTGATGTCCGCGGCCAGCTTCGCGGGCACCAGGTCGAGCAGCAGCGAGTCCGAACGCTGCTTCTCGATCTCCAGCACCGACTTCTGCTCGCGCATTTCCGTGCGCGAGCGCGCCAGCACCGCGTTGCCGATATAGACCGAATAGCCGAAGAAGATGAAATAGACGAACAGGAACACCGAGACCGCGACGTCGAGCGCCACCACGTTCTGCGGCGCGAAGTTCAGGCCGCTGAACAGGGTCGCGACGGCGACGCCGGAAACCAGCGAGCACGCCGACAACAGCATCTGTTTGAAACCCGCGACGGAAAGCGAGTTCACGAGCGCCACCGTCACCAGCGCGAAAGCCGGCAGCGGCGTGAAGCCGGTGAGATGCACGACGAGGCCGATGATGAAGGAGTCGACCAGGAACGCGCGCAACTCGACCTTCAGCCGGTCCTGCGGATACTGCCAGCCGAAATACCGCACCAGATGCGGGTAGACGAGCATGACGCCCATCAGCAGGTAGCGGTACAGGCTGAACTGGTCGAACTGATACGAGTAGAGCGCGATGACGAACACGATAAAGAACGCGCCGACGATGCGCAGCGGATAATAAAGCGCGAAGCGGCTCAGCCCCTTGATCATCGTGGGAAGCCCGTTGGCGGCGATCGGCGCGAAAGAGTGAGTTTTTGTCAAAGCCCGGCGGCTGTCAATCGTAGCGCCGCAGCCGATGGCCTCTTAGTTCCCGCCGGCTTCATCCTGAGGAGCCGCGCACGCCGCGCTCGTCGGGATGCGCGACCGATCCGCGCTTCCATGCCATAGTTTCTCCGGGAGAAACGCCATGAACGGCTCATCCGACCGCTATGACAGCCTCATCGACGTGATCCGCCGCCGCCGGTCGGTGCGCCGCTTCGAGCCCGGCCACGCCGTGTCGCGCGAAACCCTCCTTCACATCGCCGAAGCCGGCCGCTGGGCCCCGACCGGCGCCAATTCGCAATGCTTCGACGTGGTGATCGTGGACGACCCCGACATGCGCGAGCGGGTTCTCGACGTTTTCCTCGCGCAGTCGAACCGCCTGATCGACCACGTGAAAGGCTTTCCGGCGGTGAAGAAGACCTACATGGCGAACACGGTCGCGATCTTCATCGTGCTGGCCGACGAACGCTGGAAGCGCGCCTTTCCCGTCGCGACCTCGCCGGAATGGGCGGAAGAGTATCGCGAGAACAACGAGCGCATCCTGCTCGCCTCGATCGGCGCCGTCGTGCAGAACATCCAGCTCGCGGTGACCGCGGTCGGACTCACCTCGGCCTGGCTCTCGGGCGGCGGCGAGGACACGACCAACCGCGACCTGCGCGCGCTCCTCGGCTATCCCGACTGCCTGCGCGCCATCGGCACGATTCCGGTCGGGGTGCCGGAAAAGGACCTCGCCTCGCGCTACCGCCGCCCGCTCGGCCAGATGGTGCACTGGAACCGGTACGAGCCGGACAAGTTTCGGCCCGACGCCATGGTCGATCATTATGTGCGCGAGGTGCGCCAGTTCGCCATGTACCGCGGCGAAGAGGACGCCAATCGATGGGACGACGCCGACAAACGCATGGGCGAATGGCGCCGGGCGTTTACGAGCGATACGACCGGCCGGCACTCCACTTCCGAATAATTTTACTCACTCTCGGCGCCGACAGGAACGCCTCCAGCCGAGTGGCGTTGTGCTCCTGAGCCCGTCCATAGATCGCCCGATCCATCGAAGGAGGAGGAGCGCCATGTCCGAATTTTCCAGCCGCCCATCGAGCATGAATGAAGCCGCCGACAAATTCGAGCGGGGCGCAGGGAACTTGAAGTCCGCTGCACGGGACGCCGCCAACACCGGCAAAGATACGGCCCAAGCCGTCGGACGAAAGGCCTCGAATTTCGCCGCGGAGGCCGGCGAGGCGGCGAGCGATTTCGCCGGCGAGGCGCGCGATATGGCGACGGATATGGCAAACCGTGGCGGCGAATACGTCCAGAGCTATGTCACCCGCGTCGAAGAAGCGAGCCGCCGCAACCCGCTCGGTGCGGTTGCCACAGCCTTGGTCGCCGGAATGGTCATTGGCTATCTCAGCCGGAGCCGGCATTAATGCTTCGCACCCTGCTGCGACTGAGCGGGATCGCCCGCACGCTCGGCAGCCTCAAGGTTCGCCTTGAGGACAAGGCCGACGACGCCCTCGCGCAGATCAAGGGCGTCGCAATGCGGATCGCGATCGCGGCGGGCCTCGCAATCGCGTCGCTTATCTTCACGCTGCTTGCGCTCGTGACCGGGCTGGTCGCGCTCTACGCCTATCTCCTGCCGGAATACGGCACACTCCCTTCTCTCGGCATCGTTGGCGGGACGATGGTGGCGGTCGCGCTCCTTCTTGCGCTCGCCGCGGCATTGGTCGGTCGCGGCGGATCGCAAAAATCGTCCCGGCCCGAAGTGGAAGAACTTGACGACGAAGATTGGGAACCTGTCCGCACCAACGGGTCTCGCGTGCGGCCGCGTTATGCCCTTTCACGACGCGAGTCGCGAGCCGCGGCGGACGCGACCGACTCGATCGCTTCTTACATCTCGCCCGGCGCACGATCCCGGCGCGGCCTGAATGAAGACTACTCGGCCGACGTCTTCACCCTGATGCGATCCGGCGATCGATCAACGATCATGGCGATGCTT
>JAICQA010000198.1 GCA_025929595.1 Xanthobacteraceae bacterium | reverse complement strand
GCCCCGCATTCCGAGCGCTCGAGCGCCTGCTTGGCGCGCGCGATGCGATAGCGGCGCAGCCGGTCGAACTCGACGCGGCTCTCGAAATCGACGCCCATCGTGCCCCAGGCGGGCAGGTGACGATCCCAGCGATATTGCGGGTCGAGATCGTCCGGCTCCGGACGATGCTTGCCGACGGTCTGGTCCATGACGCGCTCCTTGGAATTTTGTGCTTGGAATTTCTGCCGCCAGCATAGGCCATTTCGGCCGGTGCCGCGACGCCGGTGTAACGGGTCTGTTATGCGGCGTTCTTGCCCCACAGCCGCTGCGACGCGATATCGGCGCCCTCGCGCAGCGACTTGAGCTTGAGCCACACGACGCTTGGCACCACCCACTCGCGGCCCGTGAACGTCCCAAATCCGCAATCGGTCGAGGCGATCACGCGCTCGCGATCACCCGCGGCCTGCACCGCCTGCTCGATGCGCTGGGCGACAAGCTCCGGATGCTCCACGAAATTCGAGGTCGAATCCACGACACCCGGAATGAGGATCATGTTGCCCGGCATCGGGTGCTTCCTGAACGCCGCGTATTCGTGCTGGTGGCGCGGGTTCGAGAATTCGATGGTCAGTGCGCCGGCCTTGGCCTGGTAGATGATCGGCAGAATCGAAGCGAGCGCCACGTCGTAAATGTGCGGGCCTTCCCAGTTGCCCCAGCACACATGCAGGCGGACCTTCTCCGCCGGAATGCCCTCGAGCGCCCAGTTGATCGCCTGCGTGTGCAACTCGCAGGCCTTGAGGAAGCCCTTTTCGTCCTCGTCTTGGTAGAACATCACGCGGTCCATCGCGAGGTCCGGCGCGTCGATTTGCAGGATGAAGCCGGCGTCGACGATCGCGCGGTATTCCTTGCTGATCTCACGCGCGAGTGCCTTTAAGTAAGACTCCTGCGAGTCGTAATAGGCGTTGAGCAATGTCGTGGACACGATGCCGGGCGAAGGCGCGGTCATGAAGACTTCGGAGAATCCCTTGCCGCTCGCCGCGATCTGCTTCTTCACGCGCGCGAGCTCTTCGTCGATCTCGGCCGTGCTCGGGTAGGAAATTTCCGCGACGGCCTGCGGACCGTTGGAGATTTTGCTGCGGGTCGGGAAGCGGCGCAGAAAGCCCGCGACGAGCTCGGGAAACTCCGCGAAGTCCTTGCCGATCTTGCGCCGCGACTCGCCGCCGTAACCGGTCATGCGCTGCGCCATGTATGTCTGGAAAGCGACGCGCTGCTGCTCGCCGTCGTTGCCGATGTCGATGCCGCATTCGATCTGCTTCTTCACGACCTCCGCGACCGCCTTATCCATTTCAGCGGCCATCGCCTTCCTGTCGATCGCCTCGCCGTCTTCGCGCCGGATCAGGAGATTGGTCAGCGTTTCATTGCGCGGCAGGCTGCCGACATGGGTGGTGAGAATACGGTCGCGGCTCGTCAGCATGGCCATCCCTCGGTCGGCAAAAATTCAGACGTGGCTCGTTTGGCCACGAAACGCTTCGCGCAATCAAGAGCGATTTCGATTGGGACGCAGTGGGATGGCGCTATTTACGCGGCGTCTGACGCGGACGCGCATCGCGTCCGCGTCGCACGCAAGGCCGGCCGATTCATAGAGTGAAGAGGCGCATCGCCGCGCGCTTCGTTGCACTGCGGCAATCCTTTTTCTTTATCGAGCCGTTGGTAGTGCTGGATTCCCGCCCACAAGTTGGTATTCTTAATAACAGTAACAACTCTAAGACCGCGAACGCCACGGGAGCCCTAAGCTCCCGCCATCGCAAAGACCGGGCAAACCGGCACTTCTGCACTCTTGGGAGGACACCAAATGAAATCATCGTTCTATCGCTACAGTCTCGCATTGGCCGGCCTGGGCGCGGCAGCCATGCTGGCGCCTTCCATGCCCGCGCAGGCGGCATGGGAGCCGACCCGTCCGGTTGAGTTCATCATTCCGGCGGGCACCGGCGGCGGCGCGGACCAGATGGCGCGCACCATTCAGGGCATTGTGTCCAAGCACAATCTGATGAAGCAGCCCATTCTCCCGATCAACAAGTCGGGCGGCGCGGGCGGCGAAGGCTTCCTCGACGTCAAGGGATCGGACGGAAACCCGCACAAGATCATCATCACGCTTTCGAACCTGTTCACGACACCGCTCGCCACCGGCATTCCTTTCAACTGGAAGGACATCACGCCGGTCGCGATGCTCGCCCTCGACGAATTCGTGCTCTGGGTGAACGCCGAGAAGCCCTACAAGAACGTCAAGGAATACATCGACGCCGCCAAGGCCGCGAACGGCACCTTCAAGATGGCCGGCACCGGCGCCAAGCAGGAAGACCAGATCATCACCGAGGCGGTTCAGAAAAGCTCGGGCGCCAAGTTTATTTACATCCCGCAGAAGGGCGGCGGCGCGGTGGCCGTGCAGCTCGTCGGCAACCATGTCGACTCGACGGTCAACAATCCGATCGAGGCGGTGTCGCACTGGCGTGGCGGCAAGCTGCGTCCGCTGTGCGTGTTTGACGGCCAGCCCATGCCGCACAAGGAGCAGGTGGCGGATGGCAAGGCCTGGTCGGATATTCCGACCTGCAAGTCGCAGGGCCTCGACATGGAATACCTGATGCTGCGCGGTATCTTCACGACGCCGGGCGCGAGCAAGGAAGTGGTCGACTTCTACATCGATCTCTTCAAGAAGGTGCGCGCGACGCCCGAGTGGGAGGCGTTCATGAAGAGCGGCGCCTTCAATACCACCTTCATGACCGGCGATGCCTTCGTGAAGTGGGTAGCCGCGGCCGAGAAGACGCACATGGGTTTGATGAAGGACGCCGGATTCCTCGCCAAGTGAGGAACCTGGACGGAATCCCGCCGGCGGAGCAATCCGCCGGCGGCCCTTTGAGGCCAAGTGCGGAGTTTCGGTATGAGTGAAGAAAGCAAAGCCACGCATCCATCTGGGCCGTCTCATCGGTCGGTCGAAATCGGCGTGGCGATCGGGCTGATCCTGTTTGCGCTGATCGTCATTGCAGGCAGCCTGCAGGTCGGAGTCACCTGGGCCGCCGACGGTCCGCGCGCGGGGTTCTTCCCGTTCTATTGCGGCCTGTTCGTTCTCGTTGCGAGCTGCATCAATCTCTACAACGCCATTCAGGATCCAGGCGGCGGCTTGTTTGCCGAGTGGGGTCAACTCGGACAGGTCGTTTCGGTGGTCATACCGGCCGGCATCTATGTCGCGCTCGTGCCGTCGCTCGGCATGTATGTCGCATCCGCGCTTCTGATCGCCGTCTTCATGAAGTGGATCGGCAAATATGGCTGGCTGATGGTGGCCGCGGTCCCCGTTCCGGTGATGATCGCGACATTCCTGATTTTCGAGAAGTGGTTTCTCGTACCGCTGCCCAAGGGGCCGCTCGAGGAATTTCTGGGGTACTGAGCGCGCGTAAGCGGGCGTTGGCCGTGACCGGCCGGGGACAAAGGTAATGGAAGAGATTTTCAATCTGTTTCACGGCTTCGCGGTCGTTTTGCAGCCCTACAACATCATGGTGATGGCGATCGGCATCCTGCTCGGTGTCATCATCGGTGTGTTGCCCGGCCTCGGCGGCGCGAACGGAGTCGCGATCCTCCTGCCGCTCACCTTCTCGATGTCGCCGACCTCGGCGATCATCATGCTGTCCTGTATCTATTGGGGCGCGTTGTTCGGCGGCGCCATTACTTCGGTTCTGTTCAACATTCCGGGCGAGCCGTGGTCCGTCGCGACGACGTTCGACGGCCATCCGATGGCGCAGCAGGGCAGGGCCGGCGAGGCGCTGACTGCGGCTTTCACCTCGTCCTTCATCGGCGCACTGTTTTCGGTGGTGGTGATTACGCTGGTTGCGCCGCTCGTCGCCTCATTCGCGCTGAGATTTGGTCCCGCGGAACAGTTTGGCGTCTATTTTCTTGCCTTCGCCAGTTTTATCGGATTGAGCAAGGAGCCGCCGATGAAAACGGTGGCGGCCATGATGATGGGCTTCGCCCTCGGCGCCGTCGGCCTTGACCAGATGACGGGCCAGCTTCGGCTCACCTTCGGCTTCACGCCGCTCTTGAGCGGCTTCGACTTCCTGATCGCGGTCATCGGCCTGTTCGGCATCGGCGAGATTCTGCTGACGATGGAAGAGGGCCTGCGCTTCAAGGGCCGCGCCGCGGTCATCAATCCGAAGGTCGTGTGGGAGACCTGGAAGACGCTGCCGAAATTCTGGATGACATACGCGCGCTCCTGCGTCATCGGTTGCTGGATGGGCATTACGCCCGCCGGCGCTACGCCGGCCTCCTTCATGAGCTACGGCATCGCGAAGCGTCTTTCGAAGAACGGCCGCAACTTCGGCAATGGCGAGATCGAAGGCGTCGTCGCTCCGGAAACGGCGGCGCACGCCGCCGGCAAGGCCGCACTTCTGCCGATGCTCGCGCTCGGCGTGCCCGGTTCGCCGACCGCCGCGGTCCTGCTTGGCGGTCTTCTGATCTGGGGGCTTCAGCCCGGTCCCATGCTCTTCATCGAGCACAAGGAGTTCGTCTGGGGCCTGATTGCCAGCATGTATATGGGCAACGTGTTCGGCCTCCTGATCGTGCTGACCTGCGTGCCGTTCTTTGCGGCGATTCTGCGCATTCCGTTCCCCATCATCGCGCCGATCATTCTCGTGTTCTGCGCGATCGGTTCCTACAGCGTGCATAATAACGTCTTCGACGTGATGATGATGATGGTGTTCGGCGTGCTGGGTTACTTCCTGAAGAAGACGAACTATCCGTTGGCGCCGCTGGTGCTGGCGATCGTGCTCGGCGACAAGGCGGAGGAGTCCTTCCGCCAATCCCTGCTGGCATCGCAGGGCAGCCTCGGCATCTTCTTCTCCAATGGTCTCGTCGGTACGATCATGGTCCTGGGTTTCATCGCCCTGTTCTGGTCCCTGATTCAGGAGGCTTGGAGCCGGTTCCGCCCGGCGACCGCCGCATAAAATACCTGCCCGGATTGAACCGGGCAGGCCTCCCATCGTATAAGGAATTATGTATGCCAGGCCGCTATCCGCCGGCCGGGCGGAGACGAAAGCGCCATGTCCACGACACCCCGCAGCCGAGAGCCAGCAGCACCTATTCGCGTCGTCCTCGCGCCGCTCGACGACACTTCGACCTTCAAGGACCGCGCCTACGCATCCCTGAAAGACGTGATCGTGTCGCTCAACGTCTATGAGCAGCCCGGCGAGGTGCGCCTCGACGAGCGCCGCCTCGCCCAGGACCTTGGCATCTCCCGCACGCCGGTGCGCGAGGCCATGGCCCAGCTCGAGCGCGAGGGCTTCGTCCGCTCCGTGCCCCGCCGCGGCATCTATGTGGTGCGCAAGACCAAGCAGGAAGTGATCGAGATGATCACCGCATGGGCCGCGCTCGAAAGCATGGCCGCGCGGCTGATCACCGAAAATGCGTCCGGCATCGAAATCAGCTCGTTGCGGCGCATGTTCGCGACCTTCGAGGATGGCCAGCTCCGAGCGCACCTC
>JAICQA010000245.1 GCA_025929595.1 Xanthobacteraceae bacterium | reverse complement strand
GGCGATCGCCTCGGCAGAGGCGCGCGTGAAATCCTCGATCTCCTCGTCGGGCACGACGCGGTTGACGAGACCCATGAGGCGGGCCTCGCCGACATCGAACTGACGCGCGGTGAAGAACATTTCCTTCGTGAAGGACGTGCCGAGCACCTCCACGAAACGCCGCATGCCGGCCAGATCGTAGCCGAGGCCGAGCTTCGCCGCGGGCATCGCGAAGCGCGAGTGGCCGGCGGCAATGCGAATGTCGCAGCTGATCGCGAGACCCAGACCGCCGCCGATGCAATAGCCGCGGATCATCGCGATGGTCGGTTTCGGGAAATCGTGAACCGCTGCGTACACCCGCTCGACCGAGGCGCCATAGGCGCGCGCCGCGTCTTCCGTTCCGCGCTCCTTGTCGAATTTTGAAATATCGGCGCCAGAGACGAAGGACTTGCTGCCGGCCCCGCTCAATACCACGACGCCGACCGCCGGATCGTCCGCGAAGTTCCGCAAGAGCCGCCCCGCCTCCTGCCACATGGCGAGCGAGACGGCGTTGTGGCGGGCGGGATTGCTGAACGTCAGGTAGCCGACGCGACCCTCCGTCCGCGCGAGGACGTCACCGGATTCGTTCATGCTCGGTCTCCCACCGCTCGCCCATCCCGCGCCGCGCGGACTCGTCGAAGTGAGCGCGCCGCAGCAAATTGTTCGCATATCGGACCAGCAGCATGACACAAAGTAGCGTGAAATTCCCCCTTGTCGAATCCCTTCAAGCACTTACGATGGCGCCGGATCGCGCCGGGCGGCGTTTGTCGCCCGCGCGGCGTCTGTCATTGTCAAATCGCCCAATCAGAATTCGCGGGAGGAACGCCATGAGCAAACTCACACGCCGACATTTCATCGGAGCCGCCGGCGCGGCCGCCGTCATGGCACCGCACATGCCGGTTTTTGGGCAGGCCAAACGCATCACCATCGGTACCAATCCGGCGGGCAGCATTTATTACTCGCTCGGCGGCGGCATCGCGAAGGTGCTGACGGAAAAGATGGGCGTGCAGGCCATCGTGCAACCGCTCGCGGGATCGTCGGTGGCGCTGCCGCTGGTCAATTCCGGCGAGCTCACGGGCAGCCTCGCCTCGACGATCGACTCCGGCGCCGCCTTCCGCGGCGAGAACGACTACAAAGGTCGGGACATGAAGAACCTGCGCTCGCTCGTGCGCATTTTCTCGTTGCCCTACACCTACACGGTGCGCGCCGACTCCGGCATCAAGACGATGGCCGACCTCAAGGGCAAGCGCGTCGTCATGGAATTCAAGTCGCTGCTCGGCCTCAAGCCGATGAACGAGGCGCTCGTGCTCGCGGGCGGACTGAAACTTTCCGACATCGTGCCGGTCAGCGTCGGCGGCCTGAAGCAGGGACTCGACGCCGTCGCAGACAAGAGCGCCGACGCTTCTGCGGTGGCGGCGGGCATTCCGATGGTGCAGGAAATGCACGCTTCCGTGCCGGGCGGCGTGCGTTACCTCGACGTGACCGGGCCGAACGCCACCGATGAATTCATGGCGCAGAAGCTTCCCGGCACGTCGCTGATGAAGCTCTCGCCCAACGCGCGGATGCCGGAAGTCACCGAGCCGGTCACGATCGGCACCTATGACGTCTTCCTCGTCGTCGGGTCGAGCCTGTCGGACGCCGACGCCGGCAAGATGGCCACCGCGCTGGTCGAGAACTGGGCGGCGCTGCAAAAGGATTATCCGGCGCTGCGTGCCTCGAAAATCGAAGACCTGCCGCGCGCCACGAATGTCGTGCCGTTCCATCCGGGTGCGATCGCCGCTTTCAAGGCGAAGAACATGTGGACGGCGAAAAACGAAGAAGCCAATAAGAAGCTGCTGTAAAAGGACATCGGCCGCGCGACGTTAAGGGCTTGGGGAAGTGACAATTGTTGGTTTGGCCGAGTGGACTCGGCGAATCTACTTAGCCGCCATCACGGTCCTTGCAGTTGCATGGGTGTTCAATCTGCCGCTCCAGCTCGGCTGGGGCGGCATCATCCTTGAGCAATTCCTGCTGCTGATCGCCGGACTGGTGACCGGCGCCGGTTTCCTGCAGGCACCGTTCGGCAAGCGGGCCGGCGCGCTCGAACTTGCGCTCGCCGTCATCTCGCTTGCCGTGTGGACGCTCGCGGCCGTCTACTCGCCGGAGTGGATCACCGATCCGGTCAACCGGCCGTTCCTGCGCTGGGGCTCGGCGCTGGTCGCGATCGGGCTTCTGTTCGTTTCGCTCTATCAGAATGTCGGCTTGGCGATTGCCGCAACAATGGGCCTCATTGGCCTGTACGGCTTCGTCGGCCACTGGTTTCCGGGTGTGCTGGAGGGCCAATACACCGAGCCGCGGCGGCTGCTGATCTACCTCTACTACGATTCCAACGGCGTGCCAGGAATCGTGCTCAACGTCGCGACCACGATCGTCCTCTCGTTCATCATCTTCTCCAAGGCGCTCGACGTGGCGGGCGCGGGCAAGTTCTTCGACGACATCTCGATGGCGCTCCTCGGCACGCGGCGCGGCGGACCCGCCAAGGTCGCGGTCGTGTCATCGGCCATGTTCGGCACGATCAGCGGCTCGGCGGTGGCGAATGTCGTGTCGAGCGGCATCGTGACGATTCCGCTCATGATCCGCTCCGGCTTCCGGCCGGCGATGGCCGCCGGCATCGAGGCAAGCTCCTCGACGGCGGGACAGTTCACGCCGCCGGTGATGGGCGCGACCGCCTTCCTGATCGCGGAATTCCTGCAAATTCCCTACAGCGAAGTGGTGATCGCCGCGGCGATTCCCGCCGGCATCTTCTATCTCGTGATGTATTTCCAGATCGACAGCTATGCCGCGCGCAACGGTCTGCACGGCCTGCCGCGCAGCGAGTTGCCGAAACTGACGGCGGTCCTCGCGGACGGCTGGATCTACATCGCGCCCATCGCGCTGCTTCTGTGGCTGATGTTCGCGCAAGGGATGCGCGTCGAGCGCGCGGCGATCTATTCGTCGATCGTCATGGTTCTGCTTGGGCTGATCAAGCGCCGCAGCTTCGACTGGAAGAGACTTGCGGGCGCGGTGACCGTCGGCGTCGGCGCGGAGATGGTGCCGATCCTGCTCGTCAGCGCGGCAGCGGGCGTCGTCATCGGCACCCTCAATATTTCCGGCCTCGCCTTCACGATCACGCTGCTCCTGTCGCAGGTCGGCGCAAACGCCGGCATTTTCGTCATGCTGCTGATCACCGCGGGCATCGCGCTCGTGATGGGCATGGGGCTGCCGACCTCGGCCGTGTACGTCCTGCTCTCCATCGTGCTCGCGCCGGCGCTCGTGAAGATGGGAATCGAGCCGCTCGCCGGCCACATGTTCATCTTCTATCTCGGGATGATGTCGTTTCTGACCCCGCCGGTGGCGATCTCGTCCTACACGGCGGCGGGGATCGCGAAGACCGACATGTGGACGACGTCCGTGGATGCGATCCGCATCGGCGCCTCGGGTTATCTCCTGCCGTTCCTGTTCGTGCTCAACCCGGCGCTGCTGCTCTACGGCTCGACCATGGAAATCGTGTATGCGATCTCCACTGTCGTGATGTCGGGCGCCTATCTCTCGTGGGCGGCGGAAGGATCGGTCGGTGAACACGTGATGAGCAGGGCGGAACGGGCTATGGCCCTCGCCCTCGCGGTCGCCATCGGCACTTCGACCCTGTGGCTGGGGCGCGATTCGGTTTTCAATCTCGCTGTGCTGGGTGCGGGCCTGCTCCTTATCTTTGCGTTCCGGCGCATGGCGGGATCCCGTGCGCGCGCTGCGGTCTGACCGCGCTCTACCGGATACCGGCGCGCAGGAACGCCTGGATGAACTGGCGCTGAAAGATCAGGAAGCCGATCAAGAGCGGCGCGACGGTCATGATCGTGGCCGCGCTGATGACGGCGATGTTGACGCCGCTCTCCGGCGCGCCGAACAGCGACAGGCCGACGGTGAGCGGGCGGGTCTCGTTCGAGTTCGTCACTACCAGCGGCCAGAGAAAATTATTCCAATGCGTCGCCACCGAAACGAGCGCGTAAGCGAGATAGACCGGCCGCGCCGCCGGCACATACACCCGCCACAACACGCCGAGCCAGCCGCAGCCCTCGATACGGGCGGCTTCTTCCAGTTCCACCGGCACCGACTTGAACGCCTGACGCATGAGAAAGATGCCGAAGGCGCTTGCCATGTAGGGCGCGCCGATGCCGAGCGTGGTGTCGAACAGGCCGAGTCGCGACACCATCGCGTAATTCTCGACGATCAGCACTTCGGGAAGAATGAAAAGCTGCATCAGGATCAGGATGAACAGGAGATCGCGCCCCGGAAACGGAAAGCGCGCGAAGGCGTAGCCCGCGAGCGTGCAGAGCACGAACTGCCCGATCAGGATGACGGTGACGAGCATCACCGTGTTGAAGAAGTAGCGCGGCCACGGCGCGCCGGCCCAGGCTGTGCGGAAATTGTCGAGCGTGAACGGTGCGCCGAGGTCGAATGAAAGCGCCGCAGCGGGCGCCCGCACCGACGCCCAGACCGCAAACAGGAGCGGCGCGATCCATACGATCGCGAGCAGCCATGC
>JAICQA010000250.1 GCA_025929595.1 Xanthobacteraceae bacterium | reverse complement strand
GCACTGCCTGACGACGCTCATACGGGACGGCGTCCGCCAGCCACGCGAAAGACAGCGGAATGATTGCCGCGGCCGTCAGCGCGACCGCGATGCGCGCGAGCATGAGCATGTCGAGCGAAGCTGCAAAGGCGCAAACGAGCGTGCTGACACCGGAGAGAACGGTCGTGAAGGCGACGAGGCGCAGATGCCCATATCGGTCGCCGGCGAAGCCATAGATGAATTGCGCGACCGCGTAAGTGGCTCCGAAAACCGTAACGACCTTCGCTGCGGCGCCCGCGGTCGTTGCGAACGCCGCCGCGATGTCGGGCAGTATCGGGTCGGCGGCGCGCAGCGACGCCATGCTTGCGAAGCACGCCGCCGCGAGAAAGGCGAGTGTGCGGACCGGCAGCGGCCCGCTCTGCGCATCCATCGAATGCCGGAAATCAGACGTCGAAGAAGACGGTTTCGTTGTCGCCTTGCAGGACGATGTCGAAGACGTATTTGCCGCCGCTCTTCTTCGCGATCAGCGTGCCGCGGCGCTCCGGCTCGTTGATGCGCGCGAGAATCGGATCGTCGGCGTTGAGCTTCTCGCCCTCGAAGTAAAGACGGGTGACGAGATGCTTCAGCATGCCGCGCGCGAGCACGGTGACATTCACGTGCGGCGCCTGGAGCGTGTTGCCCGGCCCCGGCACCGGACCCGGCTTGATCGTGTGGAAGCGGAACTTGCCGTCCATGTCGGTGGCGCTGCGGCCCCAGCCATGGAAGGTCGGATCGAGCGCCTTCTCCTGCTTGTCCTCTGCATGATCGTAGCGGCCTTCCGAATTGGCCTGCCAGATCTCGATCAGCGCGTCGGGCAGCGGCGCGCCGTCGCCGTCGACGATGCGGCCTTCGATGTCGATGCGCTCGCCCTTGGTCTGGCCGGTGACGAGCGTCTCAAGCTTCTCGTCCGGCAACGCGAAGTGAAAGAAAGGGCCGACGGTCTGCGACGGGGTCTGTCCGTAAGACACTTCAGTGCTCCATTGGCGTCGCGTTGCGTCCGCGCAGGACGATGTCGAAGTTGTAACCCAGCGCCCACTCCGGCTGCGTGAGATCGAGATCGAACTTGCAGATCATGCGATCGCGCGCCTTGGCGTCCGGGATACCGTTAAAAATCGGATCGAACGGGAAGAGCGGATCGCCCGGGAAGAACATCTGCGTCACGAGCCGTGTGAGAAAGCTCGGACCAAACAGCGAGAAATGAATGTGCGCGGGACGCCAGGCGTTGTGGTGGTTCTTCCACGGATAGGCACCGGGCTTGATCGTCACGAACTTGTAGCGGCCTTCCGCGTCGGTCATGCAGCGGCCAGCACCGGTGAAGTTCGGATCGAGGGGGGCGGGATGCTGGTCGACCTTATGCGCGTAACGGCCGGCGGCGTTGCACTGCCAGAGCTCGACGAGCGAGTTCGGAACGGGTCGGCCGTCTTCATCGAGCAAGCGGCCGGTGACGATGATACGCTCGCCGAGCGGCTCGCCGGCGTGACCGAGCGTGAGGTCGTTGTCATATTTCTCGACCTTGCTGTGGCCGTAAACCGGTCCGGTCACTTCCGACAGTGTCTGCGGAATGATGACGAGCGGCTTCGTCGGCGCGCGCTTGACGGTCGACTTGTAGGGAGGAAACAGCGACGGGGGCCAGGCGCTGTTGTCTTGCGGTTTATAAGGAATGGGATCGCTCACGGTGTCCTCCTCCCGCGTTCGCACGGCAAAATAGTTGGGCTTCACAACAATTATAAGCTGAAGCGTCGCGCAGACCTATAGCCGGTCACGCATGGCTAGGGAACATGCCCTCAAGCCGCACGCGTGCCGTTTCGTTCGCCTGTGGAACGCAGCGCGGCGGGATCGAGCGCGGCGTACACGTCGCCCGAGTTGGCGGCAATGGGCAGGTCCGCGACCCAATGGGATATCGCCCGCGCGTCGAGCGGTTCGCGATGTTCGAGCTTTTGGCTTTCGCCGATCGCGGCGTTGAAGCGATAGGGCCCAAGCCGCGCCAGACGTTCGATGGCGCGCATGGCCACGTCGCGCTGAATGGTGGTGAATTCGAGCGAGAGGGCTTTGAGCGGGCGTGTGAGGCCTGCGATCACTTCGTCTTCGAGACCCTCGACGTCGATCTTCACGAAGGCCGGCTCGCCGTGACGGGCGATCAACGCATCAAGCGTCGTCAGCGGAACCTTGAGCGAGCGGGTCCATGCCTGCCCTTCCCAGCCCGGCGCGCCCCCGGCCGCCTCAATAAATTCCGTGGATGCGGTGGCGACCGTCGGATTCCTGAGGTTGAGCTTGATCTCGATCTCGCCTTCGCGGCTGCCGACCGCCCTGCGCTCGATCACCACGCCGCGGTCAAGGGCGAACAGAAGACTGAGCGTCCGGGCGAGCGCCGGCTGCGGTTCGAGCGCGACCGCGCGCGCGCCGAGGCGGCGGAACGATGCGACCCGGTCGCCGACATGAGAGCCCACGTCGAAGGCCAAGTCGCCCTTGCGGAGGAAGCGCGCATGGATGGCGTCCATTGCGTCGCGCCGCGGCCGGTCGCCGTAATAAATGCGCAGGGAGCGCGCAACGCCGAGCCAGGTTTGCAGACTCTCGCGCACGTTGTGCCTCAGCGTGGCATGATCTTGGCCAGGTCGCGCGGCATGTCGAACTCTTCCGGGACCGCGCAGAATCGCCGGCGTGCCGCCGCCGCGCCAAGCTCGGGCAGCGCCGTGAAGACGGCAAAGGGAATGGAGAGCAGCGGCCCGACCAGGAACGGCATGAACCAGACGATCGCGCCCGGCTTTCCGGCGGCGAGGACCGCAAGCAGGACGAGCGCGAACAACGTGTGCGGCCAAAACACTTTCGCCGCCTCGCCCCATGACAACCGGTAGCGATCGCGGCGCTGGCCGTCCCAGGAAATCGTTTTCCCGAACAAGAGCGCACTCATGAAGATCGTCTGGCCGACCATGGAGATCGAGCTCAGGAAGAATGTGAAGATCGTTTCGACGAAGGCACCCCCGAGGAGGCGCGGCAGTCCGCCGTAGCGCCGCGCCGAGCGGAGTGCCGCGTCGAGCACGCCCAGGATTTTCGGCCAGAAGGTCATCACGACCCACGCGACATAAAGAGCGAGCGCGGAGCCTGTCTCGAAGGGGACGGCCGGATTCCAAAAGATCGCGGCGAAAGCAGCCAGCACAACAAAGACGACGAAAGCCGCAACGCCGATGAACATCTGCAAGGCGAACAGGATGTTGAACTGACTCATCGGCAGCTTCGGCAGATGCAGCAACTTTGTGTACTGCAGGTTGCCCTGACACCAGCGCAGATCGCGGATGGCAAAGTCGGGCATCGCGGGCGGCATCTCTTCCCAGCTCTCTTCTTCCTCCGGCAGCACGCGGACCTCGAAGCCCGCGCGGCGCATCAGCACCGCCTCAATCTGGTCGTGCGACAGGATGTGACCGCCGAACGGCGGCTTGCCCGGCAGGTTCGGCAATTTGCAATGCTCGCGAAATGGCGCGATGCGCACCGCAGCGTTGTGACCCCAGAACGGACCACAGTCACCATGCCACCAGCAGGTGCCGGCGGTGAAGGTACGCATGGCGTGGCGCATGCCGAACTGGAAAATGCGCGCGAACAAACTCGGGCTCGGCATGCCGACGACGAGGCTCTGCAAAATCCCGAGACGCGGATTGGCCTGCATGATGCGCACGAGACGCACGATCGACTCTCCGCTCATCACGCTGTCGGCGTCGAGCGGGACCATCACGTCGTATTGCGAACCCCAGCGGTCGAGGAAGTCGCGGACGTTGCCGGCCTTGAAGCCGGTGTTCCTGTCGCGGCGACGGTACACGAGGTGGCCGTCTTCGCCGAAACGGCGATTCCAGCCGCGCACTTCCACTTCCTCGTCGTGAATCACGTCGGGGCGATTGCTGTCGCTGAGAATGAAATAGTCGAAGCGCTCGCCGAAGCCGGTCGCGTCGATGCTCTCCTTGACCGTACGCAGGCGAAGGAACGCGCGCGCGGCTTCCTCGTTGCGCACGGTCATCAGGATCGCGACACCGACAAAGACGGGATCGTCGGGCCGCGCGCGTTCGACCATCGGAATGACGCTGCGGTTCGGATTGCGCAGGAAGTGCAGCACCGCGAAGCCGACCGTCGAATTCCAGAACCCGATCACCACCCAAGGCGCGTACATGAGAAAGGTCGCGAGCAGGAAGATGTCGATTACGCCGAAACCGTCCCCGGCGACGATCGCGGTCAGCCACCAGCCGAGCGCGCCGACGGTCAGGAGCGTCACCACGCCGAAAAGGAAGCGGCGGAGCGCCAGAACGGTCAGCGACTGGGTACCGGTCGGGGTGCGGTTCGCGGCGATAGACGCGGCCGCACCGTCCAGGCGGGCGGATGAAGGATCGGCAGTCATTGGTAAAGATCACCCCGGGAGCAGGCGCACCTTGCGTACTCGCCTTCCGCCCCGAAATCGCTACAACGGCATGG
>JAICQA010000264.1 GCA_025929595.1 Xanthobacteraceae bacterium | reverse complement strand
TGTTTGCGGGTCATGAGGGGCTTAGATAGCGGCGAGAATGCAGGGCGTCAAAGGCGCCGATTCGCCGCACAGATCAAGGAGAACCCGGTGCTCCGCGACAAAATCAACGACGGCATGAAGGAGGCGATGAAGTCGGGCGACAAGCTGCGCGTCTCGACGCTGCGCCTGGTCAACGCCGCCTTCAAGAACGCCGATATCGAGGCGCGCACCGCGTCAAAGCCGCTCACCGACGACGACCTGCTCGGCCTGCTCCAGAAGATGATCAAGCAGCGCCAGGAGTCGGTCGAGCTCTACGACAAGGGCGGCCGCAAGGAACTCGCCGACCAGGAGCGCGGCGAGATCGCGATCATCCGGGAATTCCTGCCGCAGCAGATGGATGAGGCGCAGGCCAAGGCGGCCATCGCGGAGGTCATCAAGAAAGAGAACGCCACCAGCGTGAAGGACATGGGCAAGGTCATGGCCGCGCTGAAGGCCGCTTACGCCGGCAAGATGGATTTTTCGAAGGCGAGCGGGCTGGTGAAGGAACTGCTGAAGTAGCGACCTGACGGCCGCTACCCGTCCTCACTCAGAAATCCGCAAATCTCGTCCGTGAAGCGCGCCCAGGCCGGCTCATGCGAAAGAACGACATGGTTGTCGCTCTCGAGCGCGACAAAGCGGGCATTCGGAATGCCGCGCGCCAGCAGGAGCCCCTGCGCAAACGGAATCCCGGCGTCGCCCCGGCTGTGCAGCACGAGGGTCGGTGCCCTCACGCGCGGCAATAGGTCCGTTACATCGATCTTGCTGAACATATTGATCAACCGGATCGCGTTCTCCGCCGAAGTCGACACACGCTGAAGATCGTTGAACCAGTTCATCTCTTCGCTGGTGGCGCCGGGCACGAAGCGCGAAGTAAAGACCTGCCGGAAGGCCGGATTATCCATACCCCAGCCGCTCTCGATCAAGGTCAGCAGCGCCTCGCGCCGGACAATCTCCGCCGCGTCGGCGCGTTGGCGCCATCCCTGCGCGTATCCGCCGAACAGAATGAGGCGAGACACGCGTTCGGGATGACGCGTGGCATAGGCGATCGAGACCGAAGCGCCTTGCGATATCCCGAACAGCGCGAAACGCTCGAGGCCGAGCTTGTCCACCACCGTTTCCAGGTCGCGCACGACCGCTTCGAACGAAACGTCCTGCACGTCCCGGTCGGACAGACCGGTGCCGCGCTCGTCATAGCGGACGAGGCGGAATCTTTCCGAAAGCAGCGTGAATAGCGGCGACCACACCGGGCTCTGCCAGTCGAACTCGAGATGGTTTAGCCAGTTGGCTCCTTTGACCACCGGCAGCCCGCTTCCGCTGGTCGCAATGGCGAGATTCACGCCGTCCGAGGTACGGCAGAACGTCACTTCCTGCGGCGCAGCGGTCGAAGCCGGCGGGCGTTGATGTGCTTCAGGCCGCCCCGCCGGCCGCTCGGGAACGCCAGCCTTTCGCAAGCCCTCATAGTAGCGATCAATGCCCATATCGCGGCTGAAGGGGTGCATGATTTGCACAAACGAAACGGAAAATTCCGGCCGGTGACGCTTGAGTTCATCCAGATAGCGATGCGCTTCATCCAGACGCCCGAGCTGGCCGAGAGCGGCGATCAAGATGGCATAACGCGACCACTGAAAGTGTGGCTGGCCGATCGCTTTGAGCGCGAAAGCAACGGCGCTCTCGTCGTCACCGACCAGATACTTGGCTTCCGCGAGGCGCACCAGGAACGAGCCCATATTGGGATCGTGCGGACTGAGCCGAATGGCCAATTCAATAGGATCGAAGGCTTCCGCCGCCCTCCCGGAAAACACGTACGCCGCGCCTAAACCATAGTGAGCCAGGGCCAGACTGGGATTGATATCCAGCGCCGTTCGCAGTTCCGATATCGCCGCAGCATATTCCCGCCGAAAATAGCGAATTCGCCCGAGTGTGCAGTGGGCGGCCGCATCTTCGGCATCGAGTGCGACCGCGCGCTGAGCCGGACCGATCGCCCGTTCCCGGCTGTCCTCAACGTTCGCGGCAAAGCCGTAGACCACTTCGTAATAGAGCGCTTCCGCCACTCCCGAATAAGCCGGACCGAGATCCGGGTCGATGGCGATTGCCTGTTCGAACAGATTGCGCGCCTCGGCCAAGTCCTCACGTGTGTAGCGATAAAGATGTGACATGCCGCGCTGATAGGTCGACCAGGCGTCAAGACTGTCGCGCGGCTTCACCTTTGCGCGCTCGCGCTCCGCACGGCTCAATTCCGGCTCGATCGCGCCGACAATGGTTTGCGTGATGTCGTCTTGCAGGGCGAATACATCGGAAAGCGCGCGATCGTAACTTCGCGCCCACACGTTGCCTCCCGTACTACCTTCGATGAGCTGGCCGGTAATGCGGACGCGGTCGCCGTCACGTCGCACGCTGCCGATGAGCACATAGCGGACGCCGAGTTCGCGGGCGACTCGCTTCGCGTCGATGTCCCGGTTCTTGTAGGCGAGCGTCGTGCTGCGCGATATCACGAAGAACCATCGCACGCGCGAGAGCGCGGTGATGAGTTCCTCGGTGATACCGTCCGCGAAAAAATCCTGCTCGGAATCGCCGCTCAAATTGGCGAACGGCAATACCGCAATTGACGGCCTTTCAGGTACGACGAGCGGAGTCGACGGTTCTTCGAACGCCGCCGATTGCACCCCTTCGCGCACCTCGCCCACGAATCGCAGGCCACGCCGCGCGATCGTCTTGATAAACCGCTGCTGCTCGCCGCTGTCGCCGAGCGCGCGCCGTGCCGCGTTGATGCGGTTGCTCAACGTCGATTCGGAGACGATGCGCCCGCCCCACACATTGGCGAGCAAGTCGTCCTTGCTCACGACGCGATCGCGGTTGCGGACGAGATGCAGGATGAGATCGAACACCTGCGGCTCGACATGCACGGCGCTGCCGCCGCGGCACAGTTCGCGCCGGTCGGGATCGATGGTGAATTCGCCAAAGAGAAACCGCATCAGTCGGCTCCTGACCGACTTCGCTGCATCAGGCAGGCGGTAAATGGCGGTCTTCTAGAGAAAAAATCAAGCTCCCCGCAAAGACCTGCCGGCGCCGCCGGTCCATTTGGCAACACACAGCGGCCGCCCGGCCACGACGGCCGGCAGCCCGCGAATGGATGATCATGTCGACGCGCGAACTGCAACTCGTATCCCAAGCCGTCAAAATGCACGCGCCGGCCGCGCCCGGGAAAAGTTTCTGGGCGCGCGTCTTCGACTCGATCATGGCGGCGCGCAAGCGCGGGGCCGAAGACGCGCTGCGCATACGCGGCGATCTCATCGCGGAGCTTCGCGTCAGGCACGGATTCAGCATTCGCGAAATCCAGTCGCGTGATCGAAAATGAGGAGCACTGTGACCACCGCCGACGTCCGCCCCGTCGCCGACGATATCGAGTCCACCGCCGCCTGGCTGCGGCTCGGCATCAGCGTGTTGGTCGGCACCATCGCCTGCGTCGGCATGTGGTCGGTGTCGGTGGCGCTGCCTGCGATCCAGGCGGAATTCGGCGTGGCGCGCGCCGACGCGTCGCTCCCCTTCACCTTCGCCATGATCGGCTTCGGCGCCGGCGCGGTGCTGCACGGTCGGATCGCCGACCGTTTCGGAATCGTGCCGTCGCTCGTCCTCGGTGCGTTCACGCTCGCGTTGGGCTGCGTCGCCACCAGTTACGCGGCGAATGTCTGGCAATATGCGCTGCTGTACGGCGTCATCGGCTTCGGCGGCGCGGCCGGCTTCGGTCCGCTGATCGCGGACATCTCGCACTGGTTCTCCCGCCGGCGCGGCATCGCCGTCACCATCGCGGCGTCCGGGAATTATCTGGCCGGCGTCGTGTGGCCGCCCATCGTGCATCATTTCATTGACGCCGTCGGCTGGCGCGCGACCCATTTCGGCATCGGCGTCTTTTGCCTGGTCACCATCCTGCCGCTCACCCTGCTGTTGCGCCGCCGCCTCCCCGCCGCCGCCGAGGCGAAGGCCGATGCCGATGCCGCGCTTGCGCTGGCGCGCCTCGGCATCTCATCCGGCACGTTGCAGAAGATCCTGATGATTGCCGGCGTCGCCTGCTGCATCGCCATGGCCATCCCGCAGGCGCACATCGTCGCCTACTGCGGCGATCTCGGCTATGGCCCGGCGCGCGGCGCCGAAATGCTGTCGCTGATGCTGGCCGCCGGGATTGTCAGCCG
>JAICQA010000474.1 GCA_025929595.1 Xanthobacteraceae bacterium | reverse complement strand
TCACGGCGCGGCAGAAGAATTTTCCGGTCGAGGACCCGGTGCCGCTGCGCGACATCCCGCGCATCACATGGGACGCGTTTCCCTCACTGATGATGCCCGTCGTCCTGCTCGGCGGCATCTACAGCGGCGTGATGACGCCGACCGAGGCAGCGGCGGTCGCGGCGGCCTATGCGCTGCTCATTTCCGCCGGGCTCTATCGAAGCGTGAGCTGGCGGGACTTCTATCGCTCAATCGCCGTCAGCGCGCGCACATCCGCTTCGATCGGCATGCTGATCGCGGGCGCGCTCGTGTTCAATTATGTCGTCACGGTCGAGAATATCCCGGACTCGCTCCGCGCGCTGCTCAGCGGCTGGAACCTGTCGCCCGTCGGCTTCCTGCTGCTCGTGAATGTGCTGCTCCTGCTGCTTGGCTGCGTGCTGGAAGGAACGGCCATTCTCCTCATCATCGTGCCCGTCTTCATTCCGACCGCGCAGGCGCTCGGCATCGACCTCGTGCATTTCGGCGTGGTGGTCGTGGTCAACATCATGATCGGCCTGATCACGCCGCCCTACGGGCTGCTGCTGTTCATCATGGCGAATATTTCCGGCGAGCCGCTGCGCGCCATCGTGCGCGACGCGCTGCCGTTCCTGTGGGCGATGATCGTGGCGCTCGCGGTCATCACCTTCGTGCCGGAGACCGTGCTGTGGCTGCCGCGTCTCTTCGGCTACTCGGGTTGATGGAGAGCATTCCATGACGACGGCGATCTATGTTCTCAACGGCCCGAACCTGAACCGGCTCGGCACACGCGAGCCGGAAATCTATGGCCGGACGACGCTTGCGGAAGTCGAAGCGATGTGCCGCGAGGCGGCGGGTGAACGGCGGCTCGTCTTCCGTCAATCGAACAAGGAATTCGAGCTGATCGAATGGGTGCACGAGGCGATTGACGAGCGCGCAGGCGGGATCGTCATCAACCCCGCAGCGTTCACCTTCACCTCGATGGCGATCATGGACGCACTCAAGATGTTTCCGGGCCCGATCATCGAGCTGCATATCAGCAACATCCACCGGCGCGAGAAGATCTATCACAACTCGCTTATGTCGCCGGTCGCCACCGCAGTCGTTGCCGGGCTCGGCACGGACGGCTATCCGCTCGCCGTGCGCGCGGTGTGCGAATTGATTGCGGCGGGCGAATAATTGGCGTCAGCAGTTGCAGGTCGCCCAAGCGACCGGCGCATGGGCTATGCGCCTTTTGTACAAGGCTTGCAGCAATATCCGGCCTAGCCCTGCCTGTGGTCAGCGGGTAGGTTGATCGATGCGCGAACTCTCGGGCCGGGATCGGCTCAATTTTGCGCGGTGGGCTGGCGCGCAGCAGAATGCCCCAGTCACGATCAATCGACGGCGCAGTTCGACCGTCGTGACGGCCGTTGGTCGCGTCCCGCGGTCGATAACCAAAGGGAGGAACGCCAGTGAAAATCACACACGTTGTTGCCGCCGGCATGCTCGCGGCCATCGCCATTCCCACATCGGCCGCCGCCCAGATTTCGGACGGCAAGGTCAAGATCGGCATCCTCAACGACCAGTCCGGCGTTTATGCCGACTTCGGCGGCAAGTGGTCCGTCG
>JAICQA010000314.1 GCA_025929595.1 Xanthobacteraceae bacterium | reverse complement strand
CGTGGAAGCGGGGGAGATCGCTTACTGGCCGGATGGCAATGCCATTGCCATCGGCTTCGGACGCACGCCCATTTCGAAGGATGGCGAAATCCGCCTCGCTTCGCCGTGCAATGTGTGGGCGAAAGCGCTTGGCGACGTGCGAGGACTCAAGCCCGTGCGCGCTGGTACGAAAATAAGGGTCTCTGCGCTCGACTAGCGTCGTAAAAGCGAATTTCGTCTGAGATTATTGCGAGGGACTATGCAGAGCCGGAGGCCGCCATTTCGCGCCGATCATGTCGGCAGCATTCTGAGAACCGCACCTCTGAAAGAAGCGCGGGCGAAACGAGCGCGCGGCGAAATCGGCGCGGATGAATTGAAAGCGGTCGAGGATCGCGAGATCGAGAAGATTGTCCGCAAGCAGGAAGAAATCGGGCTTCATTCGATCACCGACGGCGAATTCCGCCGCGCCTGGTGGCATCTCGACTTCCTCGAGCATCTCGAGGGGACAGAAGCCTACGAGATGCAAACGGGCGTGCAGTTTCAGGGCACCAAGACGAAGCCAAAAGGCGTGCGTACCGTCGGCAAGCTCGACTTCAATGGTCATCCGATGATCGAGCATTTCAAATATCTGAAGGCGACCACCAAGCACACGCCGAAAATGACCATTCCGAGCCCGAGCGCGCTTTACGCGCGCGCGGCAGCACGCGAAGCGGTGAGCGAGCACGCTTACCCGGACCTCTACACATTTTTCGCCGACCTCGGCGAGACATACCGGAAAGCGATCCGCGCCTTCTACGACGCAGGCTGCCGCTATCTGCAACTCGACGAGGTCTTCCTCGTGCTCCTGTGCGATCCCGAATACCGCAAGGGCGTCACGGCGCGCGGCGACGATCCCGACAAGATTCCCAATCTGGAAGCCGGCGTCATCAATATGGCGTTGCGCGATCTGCCCGCCGACATGACGGTGACGATGCATCTCTGCCGCGGCAACTTTCGCTCGACCTTTGTGGGTGCGGGCGGCTACGAGCCGATCGCGGAGGTGCTGCTGGACCGTATCAACGTGCATGGCTACTTCATGGAATACGACACCGAGCGCGCGGGCGGCTTCGAGCCGCTGCGCTTCCTCCCCAAGCACAAGTCCGTGGTGCTCGGGCTTATCACGTCGAAATTTCCGCAGCTTGAATCGAAGGACGACATCAAGCGCCGCATCGATCAGGCAGCGAAGTTCGTCGATCTCGACCGGTTATGCCTGTCGCCGCAGTGCGGCTTCGCCTCCACGGAGGAGGGCAACCTGCTCAGCGAGGACGAGCAGTGGGCGAAGCTGCGGCATGTGGTGGAGATTGCGGAGGAGGTGTGGAAGTGATCGTCGCCCGGAAACGCGCGCAGCGCGTTATCCGGGACCGTTTGAAATCACCGAACTCGTCCCGGCTCTCGCGCTTCGCGCTCGGCCGGGACGACGAGTTAGCCCCTTCCCACAAACGGCATCTTGGTCGCCATCACCGTCAGGAACAGCACGTTCGACTCGAGCGGCATGCTCGCCATGAAGGCGACCGACTGGCCGACGTGATCGACGTCCATCATCGCCTCCGCCTTGATCGAACCGTCGGCCTGCGGAACGCCCTTCGCCATGCGCGCGGCGAGCTCGGTGACCGCGTTGCCGATATCGATCTGGCCGCAGGCGATGTCATACTTCCGTCCGTCAAGCGCGGTGGTCTTAGTGAGGCCGGTCACGGCGTGTTTGGTTGCCGTATAGGCGATCGAGTTCGGGCGCGGTGCGTGCGCGGAGATCGAGCCGTTGTTGATGATGCGGCCGCCGCGCGGGTCCTGATCCTTCATGATGCGGAAGGCGGCCTGCGTACAGAGAAAAACACCGGTGAGATTGACGTCGACGACAGCCTTCCAGGTTTCGAAGGGGAGGTCCTCGAGCATGACGCCCGGCGCGCTCATGCCGGCGTTGTTGAACAGCACGTCGAGGCGGCCGAAGGTCTGCTTGGTTTTGGCGAACAGCATGTCGACGTCGCCAGGCTTGCCAACGTCGGCGATGACGGCAAGCGCCTTCACGCCGTTCTTCTCAATGTCGGCGGCGGTCTGATCGAGCGGCTCCTTGCGGCGGCCGGTGATGACGACCGAATAGCCGTTCTTTGCGAGCGCCAGCGCCGACGAGCGGCCGATACCGGTACCGCCGCCCGTGACCATTGCGACCTTGTGCGATGCCATTTGAGTGCTCCCCCTGTAAGACTATTTCGCTGGCTTGCCATTAATATAAGGCGGGCGCGGAATGGCCATGTGCGCGCGGCGCAGCGCATCGGACCAGCGCTCGCGCAGGTCGGTGAAGTATGGGTCGCCTGGTTCGATCCGATAATTCAGTTCGGCGTGCAACCCGTCGCGGCGGATGACGGCGAGATCGATCGGCATGCCGACGCCGAGATTCGACCGCATGGTCGAGTCCATCGAGATCAGGCCGATCTTGAGCGCGTCATAAATATCGGTGTCGAACTTCACAGCGCGATCGATGATCGGCTTGCCGTATTTGTGCTCGCCGATCTGCAGGAACGGTGTGTCGGCCGTGCACTCGATGAAGTTGCCGGCAGAATAAATCATAAAGAGCCGGAGGCGGCGGTCCGCAATTTGTCCGCCGAACAGAAACGAGACGTCGAAGTCGAGCTCTGCGCTGTGCAGCGCGGCGGCATCAAGTCCGTGGATGAGGCGCACTGCGCGGCCGATGCGTTGCGCAGCCTGAAACATGGAGGGTGCGTTCGTGAGCGTTTCGCGTTCGCCGGTTTCGGGGTTCTCGATGCCTTCATTCAGAAGGCTGACGACCGATTGCGACAGCGAGAGATTGCCGGCGGTCGCGAGCGCCATGACCCGCTTGCCGGGTTCCTCGAACACGTGGAGCTTGCGGAAGCTCGACACGTTATCGAGTCCGGCATTGGTGCGCGTGTCGGCGATTATCACCAGGCCTTCGCGCACGAGGATGCCGCAACAATAGGTCATTGAGTTCGAATCCGGCTTTCAGGAGGGGCGCAGTCTATCGCTGCGAAGTCCGGCGGCAAGGCGGGTAAAACCCGCAATCTGTCTCAGCTTTGTGCCTGCCTGCCGGCCTGGTCGACATAAACCTTGACGGCGAGCGTTTCGCCCGTGCCGCCCATGCGTGTGCCACGGATGGGAGCGGCGCCAAGATAGTCGAGGCCCACCGCCACGCGCACATGGGCGTCGGTGGCGCACATGCCGTTGGTGGGGTCAAAGGCAACCCAGCCGAGATCGGTCGCGTAGGCCTCGGCCCATGCGTGCCCGGCCTCCTGCGCGGTCACGCCGTCGTTGCGCAGGAAGTGGCCGCCGATATAGCGCGCGGGGATACCGAGGTGGCGCGCGCAGGTGATAAAGACATGCGCGTAGTCCTGACAGACGCCGCGCTTCAGCGCGAAGGCTTCCGGCGCGGAGGTGCCG
>JAICQA010000266.1 GCA_025929595.1 Xanthobacteraceae bacterium | reverse complement strand
GAGGTGCCCGCCGGTCACCCCGCCTTCAGGGTGCTGAAGGCCAACGCACTCGATGCCGACGGCGAGCTTATCCTCCGCCGCGTGCAACTCGCCGACGGGCGCACGCGCGCCTTCATCAACGATCAGCCGGTGACCGTGCAGGTGCTGCGAGAGGTCGGGCAGAAGCTCGTGGAGATCCACGGGCAACACGACGAACGCGCGCTCATCGACGCCGCGACGCATCGCGCGCTGCTCGATGCGTTCGGCGGCAATGCGGACAAAGCGGCCGAATTGTCGAAGCTGTGGGATGGCTGGAAAGAAGCCGAGCGTGCCGCCGAAGCCGAGCGCGAGCGCCTGAAGCGCGCGATGGCGGAGGCCGATTTCATCCGCCACGCGGTGGAGGAACTGTCGGCGCTCGCGCCGCAGCCGAACGAAGAAGCGACGCTCGCGGACCGGCGGGCGGCGCTGATGCGGGCCGAGAAGGCCGCGGAAGATCTGCGCGAGGCGCATGAGGTGATCGCGGGCTCGGGCTCGCCCGTGCCGACGATCTCCGCCGTGCTGCGGCGGCTGGAGCGGCGCGTCGAAGAGGCGGGCGAACTGGTCGGAGGGCCTGTGAAGGCGCTCGACAGTGCCTTGCAGTCGCTTGAGGAGGCTCGCTCCGGACTGGAGGCGGCGCTGATCGCCGCCGATTTCGATCCCAAGGAGCTCGAGCGCATCGAGGAGCGACTGTTCGGCCTGCGCGCGGCCGCGCGCAAATATCACTCGACGGTCGAGAATCTCCCGGCCGTCGCCGCGCGTTTTCAGGCCGACGCGGAAGCCATCGACAAAGGCTCGAAGATCCTGGCAGCGCTCGAGAAGAAGGCCGGGGAGGCGGAGGCCGCGTTCCGCGCTAGCGCCGAGACGCTTTCCGCCGCGCGCAGGAAGGCTGCAAAATCGCTCGACAAGGCCGTGAATGCCGAGCTCTCGCCGCTCAAACTCGAGCGCGCCGAATTCATCACCGAGATCGAGACCAAGACGAACACACCGGGTCCCGAAGGTTTCGACCGCGTCGAGTTTTGGGTGCGGACGAATCCGGGCTCGAAACCCGGACCGCTCATGAAGGTCGCTTCGGGCGGCGAGCTGTCGCGCTTTCTGCTGGCACTTAAGGTGGTGCTGGCCGACCGGGGCTCGGCGCCGACGCTCGTGTTCGACGAGATCGACACGGCGGTGGGTGGCGCGGTCTCGGACGCCATTGGCGCGCGGCTCGCGCGGCTTGGCGAGAAGGTGCAGGTGCTGTCGGTCACGCACGCGCCGCAGGTCGCGGCGCGCTCAGCCAATCATTTCCTTGTCGTCAAAGAGTCGGACGGCAAGAAACGGGTGGTGACACAGATGCGGCCCCTCGATGCGAAGCTGAAGCGCGAGGAGATCGCACGGATGCTGGCCGGCGCGGAAGTGACGAGCGAAGCGCGCGCCGCCGCCGAACGGCTGATCGCCGGCGCGCGCTGATCGTCCGGCCTAGCGGCGGCCCTTTTTCTTCGCGGCTTTCTTCTTCGACTTCTTCGCCGGACCCTTTTTCTTTGCGGCGGCCTTGCGCTTCGACTTGCCGACCGGCTTCGCGCTGACCAGGACCGCGGCGACGACACACGGCTCGTTCGTGCGCACGCTCCAGGAATGGTTGGTGCCGCGCTGGACGAGGATGTCTCCTGCCTTGAGGAGCGTCTCGCCCTTGTCCATGATTGCCCAGATCTCGCCCTTGAGCACGATGATGTAGTCGACCGTCGAAGTCTTGTGCATCATCGGGTCGTCAGAGTGCTTGTCCGAGGCGTGGCCGGCGCCGATCGAGTTGAACGCCTTGCGCGCGTCGGCGCTCTGCCGCCACTGGCTGTCTGGCGGAAATTCGACGATGCGCAGGATGGTGCCATTTCTCGGCGGTTCCAGATGCACCTTGCGCTCGGCGGCGTCCGCGTTGCCCTCGTTCGAGGCGGGCGCGCCTTTCGTCTCCCACAGGTCGGTGAGTGCGAGGCCCGGCATCGATTCCATCTCGAGAACGTTCGGCGCGATGCCGTCCGTCAAGATGATCGACTTGCCGTCGCTGTCGTGGCCGGTCAGCACACGTCGGATTTTCCAGACCAAGGCGGCCTCCTTTTATTACAACAGGATGGTTGCAAGTTGCGGAAAGGCGATCACCAGGAGCAGCACGATCACCATGATGACCGCGAAGGGGAAGGCGCCCGCAAAGATGTTCTGCAGGGTGATCGGGCTGTTCTCGCCGAGCGTCGCCCTGATGACGAAGACAGCCATGCCGAAGGGCGGCGTCAGCAGCCCCACCTCGACCGCGATCACGGTGACGATGCCGAACCAGATGAGGTCCGTCTGAAAGCCCACCAGCGCCGGCAGAACCAGCGGAATGGTGATCAGCATGATCGAGCTTGAATCGAGGATGGTGCCGAGGATCAGCACGACGACGACGAAGGCGGCCAGCAAGCCGGGGAAGCCGAGACCGGTGTCGACGATCAGGACGCGCAGCATTTCCGTCACGCCGGATATCGCCAGCATGCGCGAGTAGAGGCTGGCGCCGATGATCAGGAAACAGACCGCGGCGGTGATGTGCGCCGTTTCGACGAGCACCGTCCAGAGTCCCTTCAAGTCGAGCCGCCGCTTGGCGATGGCGATGAGCAGCGCGCCGGCAGCGCCAACAGCGCCCGCTTCGACGGGCGTAAACAGGCCGCCATAGATGCCGCCGAGCACGAGCGCGATGAGCAGGACGATCGGAAATATCTTGCTCGCGATCTCCGGCAGGCCCATCAGCGGCTTTTCCTCGACCGCGTGTTCGGCCGACGGATTGACGTACACCCAGGCCGGCTTGAACACGGCCATCAGGACAATGCCGCCGGCGAAGGCGAAGGCGAGCAGCAGGCCGGGGATGACGCCCGCGATGAACAGGTCGCCGATCGACTGCTCGGTCAGCACACCAAACAGGATCAGCAGCAGGCTCGGCGGGATCAACATGCCGAGCACCGAGGAGCCCGCGACGACGCCCACGGAGAAGCTCGGCGAGTAGCCGTGACGCAGCATTTCGGGCACGGCGACCTTGGTGAAGACCGCGGCCGATGCGATGCTGATGCCGGTAATCGCGGCGAAGACCGCGTTGGCGGCCACGGTCGCGACACCAAGCCCGCCGTGGATGCGCCGCAGAAGCTGGTTTGCGACCTCGAACGTATCCTTGCCGATGTCGGCGACCGCCACCAGCAAGCCCATCAACACGAACAGCGGCACGACGCCGAATATGTAGTCGGAAATTGCATCGTTGGCGGCGAGCGCGAGGAGATTGGCGGCGATGCCGGCGTCGTCGCGGATGAGCCACACGCCGACAAACGAAAGTACGCTCAGCGCGACGGCGACGTACATGCCTGCATAGATCAGCACCAGCATGGCGCCGACGAGCACGAAACCGATGATATTTGCGTCGGTCATCGGGCGCCCTCGGCCGGGCGCTGCATGGCGCGGTAATCCCGCCAGGCGTCGATCAGAAACTGGACGGTCATCATGACGCAGCCGAGGATGATGATGATCTTGAGGGGGCCGGTCGGAATCTGGACGACGCCGGTCGAGCCGTAGAATTCGTCATTTTCGAAGGCGCGGACCATCAGCGGCCAGGTCGTGTAGCCGATGCCGGCGAACAACGCGGCGCCCACGAGGTCATAGACCAGCTGCATCACATGGCGCGTGGCGGGGCTTCGACGGCCGATCACGTTCAGCAGCACGTCGGCGCGCGTCAGGCCGCTCGTGCGCAATGTCTGCGGCAACTGAAGAAACACGATGCCGACGATCGAGAAGGTGAGGAATTCGGGAACACCGAGGATCGGGCGGTTGAACGCCCCGCGTCCGATGATGTCGGCACAGACAACCGCCATGATCACGAGGATCCAGCCGGTGCCGACGGCCGCCATGATGGCGGTGATGCGTCCGACAAGCGACTTGTCGGACGCACCATCGTGAGGATCGGACATATGGCTATTCGCTACGGCTCATTCCTTGTCGAAGTCGCGCGGGAACTTGAAGCCCTGCGCGCGCACGGCGTTCATGTACTCGACAAGCACGGCCTTGCCCGCGGGACCGGTCTGCTTCAGCCATTCGGTGGTCGGGTTGGGAATGGCCTTGACCAGACGAACCTGTTCTGCGGGCGCCATCTTGACCATCTTGCCGCCAGACTT
>JAICQA010000320.1 GCA_025929595.1 Xanthobacteraceae bacterium | reverse complement strand
CCGATGGGTCGCTTCGCCGAGCCTGAAGAGGTTGCTTCGGTCGCCGTCTTTCTCGCGTCGGACGACGCGAGCTACATCACCGGCGAAACAATCTTCGTCGACGGCGGCCGGCTGGTGCTGAACTACACCGTGCCGGTGAGCGAGTAGTTACTCGCTGCGCTTGCCGCCGCCGAGCTTCGCGAACACCGAATCGACGTCGATCGGCGCTTCCCGCTTCTTCGGCTCGGACGAGGTGTCCGCTTCCGGCTGCGGCTTCGGCTGCGTCGTCTCCGACGCCGGCAGGAGCGTCGCGTGCTCCTGCGCCGGCGCGGGCTTTTCCTTCGCCGCGCGCTGCACTTCGAGGTCGAGGTCGATTTGCGAGCATAGGCCGAGCGTCACCGGGTCCATCGGCTGCAGATGCGGCGAATTCCAGTGCGTGCGCTCGCGCACCGACTGAATGGTGGACTTGGTCGTGCCGACGAGGCGCATGATCGCCGCGTCCTTCAGTTCGGCATGGTTGCGCACGAGCCAGAGGATCGCGTTCGGGCGATCCTGCCGCTTCGAGACCGGCGTGTAGCGGGGGCCCTTTTTCGGCTTCGCTTCCGGTACCGAATGGCGCGCGTCGGCGAGCTGGAGCCGGTATTCGGGGTCCGCCTGCGCCTTGTCGAGCTGGTCGCGCGAGAGCTGATTCGTGGTGATCGGGTCGAGTCCCTTGATGCCCTGCGCCACTTCGCCGTCCGCGATGCCCTTCACCTCGAGCGGGTGGAGTTTGCAGAAATCGGCGATCTGATCGAAGGTCAGCGACGTATTTTCGACCAGCCAAACGGCAGTCGCTTTAGGCATCAGCGGCGCGGCATTGCTCATAGGAAAGCCTCGGGTAATCCGGATAGTCCCTTAACTGGCCAATCCGCCATGCGACGGAGCCTCGGGATATCCTCGAAATTGATGGGGTCGGCGGTTATATAAGGGCAGAACCGTTGAGACGCAATCAATGTCTGTGAGCCCGGAAACCGCCGAAAAGCCCCCGCTGCGCATTTACCTTTGCGCCCCGCGCGGCTTTTGCGCGGGCGTGGTGCGGGCGATCGACGCGGTCGAGCGGGCGCTCGAGAAATACGGGCCCCCGGTCTATGTGCGGCACGAGATCGTTCATAACAAATACGTGGTCGAGGGCCTGCGCAGGAAGGGCGCGGTGTTCGTCGAGGAACTCGACGAAGTGCCCGACGGCGACCGGCCGGTGATCTTTTCCGCCCACGGCGTGCCGAAATCCGTTCCCGACGAGGCCGGGCGCCGGCAACTCTTCGCAATCGACGCCACCTGCCCGCTCGTCACCAAGGTGCATCGCGAGGCGACGGTGCACTTCAAGCGCGGCCGCGAGATCGTGCTGGTCGGCCACCGTGACCATCCGGAGGTGATCGGCACCATGGGCCAGCTGCCCGCGAATGCCGTAACGCTGATCGAGACCGCAGACGACGCGCACGCCTTCGTGCCGCGCGATCCGAACCAGCTCGCCTACGTCACGCAGACGACGCTCTCCATCGACGACACCGCCGAGATCGTCGCGATCCTCAAGGGGCGCTTCCCGGCCATCCTCGGCCCGCACAAGGAAGACATCTGCTACGCGACCACAAATCGCCAGGAAGCGGTGAAGCGCGTCGCGCCCGATGTCGACGCGCTGATCGTCGTCGGCGCGCCGAACAGCTCCAATTCCCAGCGCCTGCGCGAAGTCGCCGAACGCGCCGGCTGCCGCACCGCGGCGCTTGTGCAGCGCGCCGACGACATCGACTGGTCGCGCTTCGGCAACATTTCGAGCCTCGGGATCACCGCGGGCGCGTCGGCGCCCGAAGTACTGGTCGAGGAGATCATCGACGCCTTCGCCGCGCGTTACGAGATCGATGTGGAAACGGTATCGACGGCACAGGAAAGCGTCTTCTTCCCGCTCCCGCGCGACCTGCGCCCCGACGCGGCGGAATGATTGTCTCTGGCCATCGGGAGCGAATGCGCGAGCCCGGCCTCATCATCTTCGACTGCGACGGCGTTCTGGTGGATAGTGAGATAATCGCCTGCCGGATCGATGCAGAATGTCTGAACGAGATCGGCATCGCTATTTCTGTTGACGAAATCGCAACACGTTACATCGGCGTCAGCGCAGCCGCGATATTCGCCGACATCGAAACCCGGTTCGCGCGGAAACTTCCAGCCGATTTTGGCGACACGCTCAGCACCCGGCTCGTCGAGGCGTTCACGGCGGAGTTGAAGGCGGTGCCGGGCATCGAGGACGCGCTCGATCGTATCTCTTACGCGACGTGCGTCGCTTCAAGCAGCGATCCGGCGCGCATAGAACGCTCTCTCTTGCTCACCGGTCTGCTGCCTCGCTTTCATGCTCGCCTGTTCAGCGCGAAGAGCGTCGCATGCGGCAAACCGGCGCCCGATTTGTTTTTGCTCGCCGCCGAGCGAATGGATACCGATCCGCGTGACTGCCTTGTCGTCGAGGACAGCATCCCTGGTGTCGAAGCAGGCGTGGCCGCCGGTATGACGGTGATCGGTTTCACCGGCGGCAGCCATTGCCCGCCGGGTCACGACGCCGCCTTGCGGAAAGCCGGCGCCGTCACCGTATGCAGCCGTGCTGCAGACCTGCCTGACGCGATTCTGCCGAGATAGATTGGAGCGGGTGCGGCACCATTGGACAAGCCCGCCGCGACGGTTCTTCGCTGATGAATCCTCGAACCTGTCATGCTACGAGCAGGCGGTTGGGAGCGACGCATGGCCGTTTACACCGATGTCGGCGAGGAGGAGCTGGGTGCGTTTCTCACCGGCTACGACCTTGGCGCGCTGCTGTCCTACAAGGGCATTGCCGAAGGCGTCGAGAATACGAACTTCCTGCTTCACACCGCCGCCGGTCATTACATCCTCACGCTCTATGAGAAGCGCGTCGCGCGCGCCGATCTCCCCTTCTTTCTGGGACTGATGGAGCATCTCGCACTCGCCGGCATCAATTGCCCGCAACCGGTCGCACCCCGCGAGGGCGATGCGCTCGGCGAACTGGCCGGCCGCCCGGCGGCGATTTTCACTTTTCTCGAGGGTGTTTCCGTACGGCGCCCGCAGGTCGGTCATTGCGCAGCGCTCGGCCGCGCGATGGCGGGCCTGCACATCGCAGGCCGCGATTTCAAGCTGCATCGCGGCAACGCGCTCTCGCTGAACGGCTGGCGCGCGCTCGCGCAGGCGGCGGGTGCACGCGCGGACAACGTCACCGCCGGGCTTTCCTCGCTGATCGCGGGCGAACTCGCTCACCTGTCGAAGCACTGGCCCGACGAGCTGCCGCGCGGCGTCATTCATGCCGACCTTTTCCCCGACAATGTGTTCTTCCTCGGCGAAGAACTCTCGGGCCTGATCGATTTCTATT
>JAICQA010000040.1 GCA_025929595.1 Xanthobacteraceae bacterium | reverse complement strand
GTGGATACCCTCCCTGTTGTACTCGCCGGAAAGAACCGCGCTTCCTGTAATTGCTTGATGGCGCTTATTATTCAGCCCGGCAGTTCGATGGCGGACGATACGAAGTCGTCCTTGGCGTGGCAACGGCATTTCCGCGGCTCACGCGGGGGCGGTTAACCGGTGTCTTCACCTACCGTGGGCGGTGGGCAGGTCGTATCGACGCCGTACCAGCCTTTCCCGATTCCGTTATGCGTCGGCCGGAGGATGCTATCCGCCTGCAAACATTGACTCCATTTGGCCGCTACCGGACAATTCGCGCAGCCAGACAGGCGCCGGAATTTCAGACCTCAACGATCAATCACGTCCTGCCACACGACAACTAATCGGTGGGACATGCGGGAGGACGCCAATGAAGACTTATCGAGGAAAGGGCCGCGGTATCGATCGCCGCACGCTCCTGAAGATGACCGCGGCGGGCGGTGCGCTTGCCGCCGCCGGCAACTTTCCAATGCCGGCCATCGCGCAGGCCAAGCCGATCAAGATCGGTTACGTGAGTCCGGCGACCGGTCCGCTCGCGGCCTTCGCAGCGGCCGACGAATTCATGCTCAAGCAGTTCAAGGAAGCGACCAAGGGCGGCCTCAAGGCCGGCAATACCACCCGTCCGATCGAAGTCATTCTCAAGGACAGCCAGTCGAATCCGAACCGCGCCGCGCAGGTCGCGAAGGACCTGATCGTGAATGACAAGGTCGACCTGATGCTGGTCGGCAATACGCCGGAAACGACCAATCCGGTTTGTACCCAGTGTGAGCTCGAAGAGGTGGCTTGCGTTTCTTCGCTTGCCCCGTGGCAGCCGTGGTTCATCGGCCAGCAGGCCAATCCCGGCGGCGGTCCGCCCGCATGGAAACCGTTCAACTATGTCTATCACTACTTCTGGGGCCTCGAAGACGTCATCGCCGTCTTCACCAACATGTGGGCGCAGCTCAACACGAACAAGGTCGTGGGCGCGCTGTTCCCGAACGATGCCGACGGCAACGCCTGGGGCGACAAGCAGGTTGGCTTCCCGCCGGCGCTCGACAAGCTCGGCTACAAGCTGTTCGATCCCGGCCGCTACCAGAACCTGACCGACAATTTCTCGCCGCAGATCACGGCCTTCAAGAATGCGAAGGCGGAGATCATCACCGGCGTCGTGCTTCCGCCGGACTTCACCACGTTCTGGAAGCAGTCGCTCCAGCAGGGCTTCAAGCCGAAGGCGGCTTCGGTCGGCAAGGCGATCCTGTTTCCATCCTCGGTCGAAGCGCTCGGCAAGGAAGGCAACAATCTTTCCTCCGAAGTGTGGTGGACGCCGAACCATCCGTTCAAGTCGTCGATCAACGGCCAGTCCGCGAAGCAACTCGCTGACGCGTTCACCGCCGCGACCAAGCAGCAATGGTCGCAGCCGGTCGGCTTCGCGCATTCGCTCTACGAGGTCGGCCTCGACGTGCTGAAGCGCACGGGAAGCGACATCGGAAACTCCAAAGCGACCGCGGCCGCGATTGCGAAGACGAATCTCGATACGGTCGTCGGCAAGGTGCAATGGAGCGGGCAGGGTGTCCCGCCCTTCGCCGCCAAAAACGTCACCAAGACATCGCTCGTCGGGGGCCAGTGGCGCACCAAGGACGGCAAGCGCTACGACATCGTCATCACGGACAACAAGACGGCGCCGAACATTCCGCTCGGCGGCAAGATGGAAGCCATCGCCTGAGGCAAGGTCACGTCCCCCGGATCGCACGAAGGCCGCGATCCGGGGGCGCTTTCGCGACGAAGGCGTACCTTTTCGCCGGATTCACGAAATCAGATAAATCCGGCTGCGGACGCCGGCATGACATCGTAAAAGTTTGATCATGCCCGATCGCCCCGGCCTGTCAGATTCCCGCATGGTTCTCGAGATCGCCGGCCTGAGCAAGTCATTCGGCTCGGTGCGCGCGGCCGACAATATTCTGCTGGCGGTTCGCGAAGGGGAGGCCCTCGGCATCATCGGGCCGAATGGCGCCGGCAAGTCGAGCCTGTTCAACCTGATCACCGGCGATCTCGTGCCCGACGCGGGGGAAATCCGGCTGAACGGCCGCGACGTCACGCGCATGCCGCCGCATCGGCGCTGCAAGCTCGGCATCGCGCGCTCCTACCAGATTCCGCACCCGTTCGAGAATTTGACCGTGTTCGAGAATTTGCTGGTCGGCGCTGCCTTTGGTCAGGACAAGCATGAGCGCGATGTCGCCGATCTCTGCGGTCAGGTGCTGGAACGCACCGGGCTTCTGCATCGCGCCAACATACCGGCCGGTTCTCTCACCCTTCTGGAGCGCAAGCGGCTCGAGCTGGCACGCGCGCTCGCCACCGGTCCGCAGGTCCTGCTGCTCGACGAAATCGCCGGCGGTCTGACCGAAGCCGAGATCGCAGACCTCGTCGCCACCATCCGCGAGATCAACGCGAGCGGCACGACGATTGTCTGGATCGAGCACGTTGTCGCCGCGCTCCTGGCGGTGGTCACGCGCCTGATCGTGCTGAACTTCGGCAGCAAGATCGCCGAAGGGGAGCCGCAGGCGGTGATGAACTCGAAGGAGGTGCGCGATATCTACACGGGGATCGAAGCCTGATGTCGCTCCTCGAAACCCGCGATCTCACCGCTCACTATCGCGATTTTCAGGCGCTGTTCGGCGTCAACACGCGCCTCGAGGAGGGCGACACGCTCGCCGTCATCGGCGCGAATGGGGCGGGCAAGTCCACCTATCTGCGCTCGATCACCGGCCTGCTGCCCGGCGCGCCCTGGAGCATTGTGTTTAACGGCGAGCCGATCGGCCATTTGCCCGCCGCCGAGATCATGAAGCGAGGCATCGCGCTGGTGCCGGAGGGACGCCGTCTCTTTCCGTCGCTCACCGTGGAAGAGAATCTGCAGGTCGGCGCCTATGGCCGTACGGGCGACGGCGCCTGGAATATTGCCGGCATCTATTCGCTGTTTCCCCGGCTGAAAGAGCGCCGGCATCAGGCCAGCACCACGCTCTCCGGCGGCGAGCAGCAGATGGTCGCGATCGGCCGTGCGCTCATGTCCAACCCGCGCGTGCTGCTGTGCGACGAGATCAGCCTCGGCCTCGCGCCCATTATCATTCGCGACATCTATCAGGCGCTGCCCCGGATCAAGGCGACGGGAACGAGCGTCGTCATTGTCGAACAGGACATCCAGCAGGCGATGAAGGTCGCCGACCGGCTCTATTGCTTTCAGAAGGGACGCATCTCGCTCGCCGGCAGTCCCGCCGCCTTCTCGCGCGACGAAATTCACCACGCCTATTTCGGCACCCGACAATGAACGGCTGGCTGAACATCCTGATTCAGGGCACGCTGTTGGGCGGCCTCTACGCACTGTTCGCCATCGGCCTCTCGCTGATCTTCGGCATCATGCGCCTCGTCAATCTGGCGCATGGCGATCTGATCGTGCTGGCCGCGTTCGTCATCCTCGCCGTGATGACGTCCTTCGGCGTCGACGTGCTGACCGCGCTCGCGATTTCGCTCCCGGTCATGTTCGCGGTCGGCTTCGTGCTGCAATATGTCATTCTCAACAGGACGCTTGGCCGCGACATTCTTCCGCCGTTGCTCGTCACCTTCGGCTTTTCCATCATCATCCAGAACGGGCTTCAGGAGGCTTTCTCCGCCGACAGCCAGCGGCTCTCGGCCGGCGCCATCGAAACCGCGTCGATCCAGCTTGGCGGCGGGCTCGCGGTCGGCGTCATGCCGCTCCTGACGTTGCTGACCGCAATCGGCGTGATCTTCGCCCTCAACGCGCTCTTCTATTGGGCGCCGCTCGGACGAGCTTTCCGCGCCACGTCCGATGATCCGATGACCGCGCAGCTCATGGGTATCGACAATCGCCGTATCTTCGCGATCGCGATGGGCATCGCCATGATCGTCACCGCGATCGCCGCGTTTTATCTCGGCATCCGCGCCAACTTCGATCCGTCGATCGGCCCCGCGCGGCTGATCTACGCGTTCGAGGCCGTGATCATCGGCGGGCTGGGCAGTCTATGGGGAACGCTTATCGGCGGCATCATCCTTGGCGTGGCCCAGACCATCGGCGCGCATATCAATCCCGAGTGGCAGATTCTCGCCGGTCACGTCGCCTTCCTCGTCATCCTCCTCCTGCGGCCGCGCGGACTCTTCCCGCGCGCCTTCGACTAGAGGGGGCGGGATGCAACAGCCGCGCTACCGCATCGAGACGGCCGTCGAAGCCACGCGCATTTTCGCGTTCGCAGGCATCGGTCTGGTAGTCGTACTCGTCCTGCTGCCCTTCTTCGCGGGGCGCGGGCTCGTGCAGGATTTGATCTTCGTCTTCTACATGCTGGCGCTCGCCCAGCTCTGGAATTTGCTCGCGGGCTACGCCGGCCTTGTCTCCGTCGGCCAGCAGGCCTTCGTCGGCCTCGGCGGCTACATGCTGTTCGCCTTCACCGTCTATGGCGGCATCGACCCGCTGCTCGCGATCGTTCTTGCAGGTGTCGTCGCCTTCCTGCTGGCCTTTCCGACCGCGCTCGTCGTCTTCCGCCTGCGCGGCGCCTATTTTGCCATCGGCACCTGGGTCGTCGCCGAGGTCTATCGCCTCGTATTCGCGCAGGTGAAACCGCTCGGCGGCGGCACCGGGACGTCGCTTTCCGTCGGCGTGATCAACGGCCTGTTCGGCATCGATTTCCTGCGTGAGGTCTTTGGGCTGCGCACCTCGCTTGCGCGCGACATGGTGATGTACTGGACTGCGCTCGCGCTCGCCGTCGGCACGGTGCTGGTCGTATATTTTCTGCTGCGCTCACGCCGCGGTCTTGGCCTTGCGGCCATCCGCGACTCCGAAGTCGCCGCCGAAAGCGTCGGCGTCGACAGCTTCAGGACCAAGCTCTGGGTCTATGTGCTGACCGCGGGCATCACGGGCATGGTCGGCGCACTCATCTATCTACAGACCGCCCGTATTTCGCCGGATGCGGCCTTCTCGGTCCTGCAATGGACCGCCTATGTGATCTTCATTGTCGTCATCGGCGGCATCGGCACGATCGAGGGGCCAATCGTCGGCGTTCTGATTTTCTATCTCTTGCAAAACTATCTCGCCGGCTTCGGCACCTGGTACCTCATTCTGCTCGGCGCGCTCGCGATCGTCATCATGCTGTTCGCTCCGAGCGGCATCTGGGGCTACGTGTCGGCGCGCTTCAACCTCGTGCTGTTTCCATTGCGGCGCCGTCTCGTCAGGCTCAATACGGAAAAGGTCGACAGCGGCGAGTGAAATTTTGCCCGGCATGTTCCGTTTGTTGCCGTTCTGTGCTTGTTAACGGCCGGGATTCGTGGGGCGTGCGACAATGAAGCTCGGCTTTTTCACCATGCCGATCCACCCGCTCGGCAAGGACTGGCGGCAGTCCTTGCGGGAGGATCGCGACGCATTCATCCTCGCCGATGAACTCGGCTTCACGGAAGCCTATGCGGGCGAGCACGCCACCGATCAGGCCGAGAACATTACCTCCTGTGCCATGTTTCTGGCGACGCTCGCGGGCGCGACGAAGCAGATTCGCCTCGGCACCGGCACCATCAATATGCCGAACAGCCACCCGGTCGCGGTCGCCTCGCAGATCGCCATGCTGGACCACCTGCTCGACGGGCGCTTCAACTTCGGCATCAGCCCGGGCGGGCTGCTCTCCGACGCCGAGGCCTTCGGCAATCTCGAGGCCGACCGCAATGAGATGTTCCTTGAATGCATCAATCATGTGCTCGCCATCTGGGCCGGCGAGCCGCCCTATAATCTCAAGGGCAAATATTGGAATGTCTCGGTCGAGCGGCATCTGATGCCGGAGATCGGGCAGGGACCGTTGCCGAAACCGCTGCAACGCCCGCATCCGCCCATCATCGTGACGGTGGTTGCGCCCTTCTCGAAAGGCGTGACAGAAGCGGCCGCACGCGGCTGGGAGCCGATCTCCGCGAACTTCCTGATGCCGGTCTGGGTTAAATCGCACTGGCCGAAATATGTCGAAGGCTGCGAGCGCGCGGGCCGACCCGCCAACCCCGCGAACTGGCGCGTCGCCAAAAGCATCTTTGTGGCCGACGAAGACAAGACGGCGCGCGATTACGCCACCGCCGAGAACGGTCCATACCGCTATTATTATCGCCAGCTCCTGACCAAGCTCGTGAAGAACGGCCGCGCCGATCTCTTCAAGACGCGGCGCGACCAGCCGGACCACGAGATCACGCTCGACAACGTCTGCGACCATTTGATCATTCACGGCTCGCCGGAGAGCGTAGTCGATCAGTTGCTGGCCTTCCGCGAACAGGTCGGCGATTTCGGCACACTGCTTTATGCCGGTAAGGATTGGACGGACCCCACGCTCGGCCGCCGTTCGATGGTGCTGATGGCCGAGAAGGTGATGCCGGCACTGAACAAGGCGATCGGCTAGCGCAAGCTCGCGTTGAATTTATCGAGCGCGCCGGAGCCGGGGCAAAGTTCGCGCTCGCCAAGTGTGTTGAGCGGTTTTTTCACGGTCTTCAGATTGTCGTGCAGCTCCTCGCCGTCGGGCTCCACATACAAGAGACCCGTGACGATCTCGCCCGCCGCTGCGCGCTCAAGCAGGAAATTCGTCGCCCCCCGCCGGTCGTGCACGTCGTAGTCGCCGTCGAGCTTTCTGAGCGCGATCTTCGAGCCGTCGTGTTGCTCGACGATCTCGACCGCACCCGGCTCGTAATCGACCGCGATCGGCGACCGCCCCGAAATAAAGTCGAGCCGGTTCACCGCCTCGTTGTGCTCGCGCACATGATCGAAGCTCTTGGTCGATCCGGGATGGTTATTGAAAGCGACGCACGGGCTGATGACGTCGAGGAACGCCGCCCCCTTATGCTCGATCGCCGCCATGATCAACGGCACGAGTTGTTTCTTGTCGCCCGAAAAGCTCCGCCCCACGAACGTCGCACCGAGTTGCAGCGCCATCGCCACGAGGTCGATGGAGGAATCGGCGTTGATCGCGCCGCGCTTCGACTTCGAGCCGCGGTCGGCGGTGGCTGAGAACTGCCCCTTTGTGAGCCCGTAAACGCCGTTGTTCTCGACGATATAGGTCATGTTCACGCCGCGCCGGATCAGGTGCGCGAACTGCCCGAGCCCGATCGATGCGGTATCGCCGTCGCCCGACACGCCGAGATAGATCAGTTCGCGATTGGCCAGATTGGCGCCCGTCATTACCGACGGCATGCGGCCATGCACGGAGTTGAAGCCGTGGGACTGGCCGAGAAAATAGGTCGGTGTCTTCGACGAGCAGCCGATACCGGAGAGTTTGGCGACCCGGTGCGGTTCGATATTCAGTTCGAAGCAGGCCTGGATGATCGCCGCCGAGATCGAGTCGTGGCCGCAGCCGGCGCACAGCGTCGAGACCGAGCCCTCATAGTCGCGATGCGTGTAGCCGAGGGCGTTTTTCGGCAACGCGGGATGGTGGAATCTCGGCTTGACGATATAGGTCATGACACAACCTTGTGCAGCGGTACGACTTTCCGCGAGTCGAGATGATCGCCGATGGCGCGCGCAATGAAGCGCGCGGTGATCGGCGTGCCGTCGAATTGCAGCACCGGCAGGATCTTCGCCGGGTCGAGATTGAGCTCGTTGACGAGAAGCGTACGCAATTGCGCGTCGCGGTTCTGCTCGACGACAAAGACGGCGTCGTGCGCGCCTGCGAATTCGGCGACGTCGTGGTGGAAAGGAAAGCCGCGCACGCGAAGGAGATCAAGCGCGATACCCTGCGCGATCAGCATGTCATGTGCCTCGTCCATCGCCGGGCTCGTCGAGCCGTAATAAATGATTCCGAAGCGTCCCGGCTTGTCGGCGTTCCGCCGCACCGGCCGCGGGACGAGGCCCTTTGCGGTCTCGAACTTCTTCAGGAGCCGCTGCATGTTGTCGACATACGGCCCCCCTTCCTCGGTGTAGCGCGCGTAACGGTCACGCGACGTGCCGCGTGTGAAGAACGAACCGCGCGTCGGATGCGTACCGGGATAGGTGCGGAACGGGATGCCGTCGTTGTCGACGTCGAGATAGCGGCCGAAGTCCTTGCCGGCCTCAAGCTCGGCCGCCGTCATCACCTTGCCGCGGTCGTATCGGCGCGCGTCGTCCCAGGCGAGCGGGCGTGACAGCCGGTGATTCATGCCGATGTCGAGATCGAGCATGACGAAGATCGGCGTTTGCAGCCGCTCGGCGAGATCGAAGGAAAGCGCCGTGAAATCGAAGGCCTCGGCCGGGTCCTCGGGGAACAGCATGACGTGCTTCGTGTCCCCATGGGAGGCATAGGCGCAGAGCAGCAGGTCCGACTGCTGCGTACGCGTCGGCATGCCGGTCGAGGGGCCTCCGCGCTGCACGTCGATGATGACGGACGGGATTTCCGCGAAATAGGCGAGGCCAAGGAACTCCTGCATCAGCGAGATGCCGGGGCCGGAGGTGGCGGTGAAGGCGCGCGCGCCGTTCCAGCCGGCGCCGATCACCATGCCGACGGCCGCGATTTCGTCCTCCGCCTGCACGATGGCGAAACGGTTTTCCTTGGTCTCGGGATCGACCCGCAGCCGCGCGCAGTGGCGCGAAAATGCCTCCGCCAGCGACGAGGATGGCGTGATCGGATACCAGGCGCAGACTGTAGCACCGCCATAGACGGCGCCGAGCGCCGAGGCGGAATTGCCTTCAATGAAAATTCGGTCGCCGACTTTGTCGGCCCGCCGCACCTGCAAGCCGATCGGACATTTGAGATTCTGGAGCGCGAAGTCGCGGCCGAGATGCAGCGCGTGGATATTCGGGGCGATCAGCTTTTCCTTCGATTTGAACTGCTCGCCGATCAGCTTCTCGATCTCGTTCACATCCATGTTGAGCAGCGCCGACAGCGCACCGACATAGATGATGTTCTTGAAGAGCTGCCGCTGCCGCGGGTCGGAATATTCCCGGTTGCAGATTTCGGTGAGCGGCATGCCGATCACCGTGATATCGGCACGGAAACGCGACGGCGGCATCGGCTTGGTCGAGTCGTAGAAGAGGTAGCCGCCGGGTTCGATGGAAGCGACGTCCTTGTCCCAGGTCTGCGGATTCATCGCGACCATAAGATCGACGCCGCCGCGCGCGCCGAGATGGTCGGCTTCGGTGACGCGCACCTCGTACCAGGTCGGCAGTCCCTGGATGTTCGACGGGAAGATATTGCGCGGGCTGACCGGCACGCCCATGCGCAGCACGGAGCGGGCGAACAGCTCATTGGCGCTGGCGGAGCCCGAACCGTTCACATTCGCAAAGCGGACGACGAAATCGTTTACGCTCTCGATCGGCATGCCGTCCCCGCTTGCGTCATTTCAATCAGCGTCTTCTGCATGTCCCACGCGCCGGTCGGGCAGCGCTCGGCGCAAAGGCCGCAATGCAGGCAGACGTCTTCATCCTTCACCATCACGCGCCCGGTCTTCAGCTCGTTTACGACATAAAGATCCTGCGCGAGGTTGTGCGCCGGCGCGGTGAGCCGTGTACGCAGTTCGGCTTCTTCGCCGTTCGGGGTGAAGGTGATGCAATCCATCGGACAGATGTCGACGCAGGCGTCGCATTCGATGCAGAGCTTCGATTCGAATACCGTCTGCACGTCGCAGTTCAGGCAGCGCTGCGCTTCCTTGAAGGCGAGCGCGTCATCATAGCCAAGCTCGACCTCGGCGCGGATGTCCTTGAGCGCCACGACCTTGTCGCGCAACGGCACGCGATAGCGTTTGTCGCCCGCGATGTCGTTGTCGTAGCTCCATTCATGAATGCCCATCTTCTGGCTGACGACCTCGACCGCGGGCAATGGACGGTGCCCGATATCCTCGCCGTTCAGGAGCTTATCGATGGAGACGGCGGCCTCATGCCCGTGCGCGACCGCCCAGATGATGTTCTTCGGACCGAAGGCCGCGTCGCCGCCGAAGAAAACCTTGGGATGCGTCGAGCGGAACGTGCGCTCATCAACCTTCGGCATGCCCCATTCGTCGAAGTCGATGCCGATATCACGCTCAATCCACGGAAAGGAATTCTCCTGGCCGACCGCGACCAGCACATCGTCGCAGGGGAAGTGCCGGTCAGGCTCGCCTGACGGCACCAGCTTGCGGCGTCCCTTGGCGTCCTTTTCGGCTTTCACGTGCTCGAACACGACGCCCGTGAGCTTGCCGTTCTCGTGCGTGAATTCCTTCGGCACGAGGTAATTGTGAATCGGGATGCCCTCGTGCATGGCGTCTTCCTTCTCCCAGGGAGACGCCTTCATTTCCTCGAAGCCCGAACGCACCACCACCTGCACGTCCTCGCCGCCAAGTCGCAACGAAGAGCGGCAGCAGTCCATCGCCGTATTGCCGCCGCCCAGCACGATCACGCGCTTGCCGATCTTGGTTGTGTGGCCGAAGGAAACCGACGACAGCCAGTCGATGCCGATATGAATGTTCTTGGCTGCCTCCTTGCGGCCCGGAATGTCGAGGTCGCGGCCACGCGGTGCGCCGCAGCCCACAAAGATTGCGTCCCAGTTCTCGGCGAGCAGTGCCTTCAGGCTGTCAACACGCTTGCCACCGGCGAAGGCGACGCCGAGATCGAGGATATAGCCGCACTCCTCGTCGATCACGCTGTCCGGCAGCCGGAACTTCGGAATCTGCGTGCGCATCATGCCGCCGGCTTGCGGATCCTGATCGAGCACGGTGATGTCGTAGCCGAGTGGCGCCAGATCGCGTGCCACCGCGAGCGAAGCCGGCCCACCGCCAACGCACACGATGCGCTTGCCGTTCTTTTTTTCGACCGGTTTCGGCAGCCGGGCGGTGATGTCGTCCTTGTAGTCAGCTGCGACGCGCTTCAGCCTGCAGATCGCGACCGGCTCTTTCTCGACGCGTCCGCGGCGACAGGCCGGCTCACACGGCCGGTCGCAGGTGCGCCCGAGAATTCCCGGGAATACGTTCGACTTCCAATTGATGAGATAGGCGTCGCTGTAACGGCCAGCGGCGATGAGGCGGATATATTCGGGAACGGGCGTGTGAGCGGGGCAGGCCCACTGACAGTCCACGACCTTGTGAAAGTAGTTCGGGTCACGGATGTCGGTGGGCTTCATTCAAGCCTCACCCGCGACCCTTTCGGGGCGCTGGTCGCTTGGGATTCCCGCAATGCAATAGTCGTGCATGCCGATCCACCCGCTCGTCTCGAATTAGACAAACTTTAGCGTGGATTCGTCCCACCCGTCGATTAATCGAATGTCTCTATCGTGAATTTTTGAACAGAGCAGCCTTGCGGGATGAAACCGCTCACGTTGCACCGCAATATAGGACTGTTCCCTGCAACCGGCAGTCGCGTCTGGCAGCAGTTTAACCGGCGGCCGCAGCCGTCCGCCGCCGCTGGACCAACTCATTGCCGATAAGGAACAGCGCCGCGATTCCGCCCGCCAGGTCCGTGCCGGCCGCCCACCACGCGATCTGGTCGGGCAGCAGCAGGCAGGCACCCGCCACGATGAACGCTGCACGCAACCACCATGACAGGAACCGGAACAGGTAGCCCACCATTCCAACCGAGACGAGATAGACGCCGGCGATGGCCGTGATGCAGGCAATGATCGTCTCGGTTGCGGACGGGCTTTCGAGGATCAGGAGCGCCGGCGAGAACATGAACAGGAACGGCACGATATAGGCCGTCCAGCCGAAGCGCATGGCGATGAAGCAGGTCTTCATCGGTTCGGCTTTGGCGAGACTGGCGGCGAAATAGCCCGCGATCGCCACCGGCGGCGTCACCATCGACATCATGCCGAGATAGAGAATGAACATGTGGGAGGCGAGCTTGGAAAAGCCAAGCTCCACGAGCGACGGCGCGACCAGCACCGCGAGCAGCACATAGACGCCGATCGTCGGCATCCCCATGCCGAGCACGATGCACAGGAGAGCGGCGATGATCAGCAGCAGGATCAGATTGCCGCCGCCGAGTTTCACGAGCAGCAGCGTGAGCGCGAAGCTCAGGCCCGTCGCCTGCAGGATGCCGGTGATGAAGCCGGCCGCCGCCGCGATCATCAGGATGTCCAGGCTGGCGATCCCGGTCTGCACCAGCGCGTCCCAGAGTGCGCGCGCATTCATGCGCACGCCCTTGTAGCCGAACACCATGCCGATCGCCGCGACCACGAAGGACGCGATCAGCGCCGCATACTCCGCCTCGCGGTTGGCCCAGAACAGCAGATAGATCAGCACCGCAAACGGCACCGCGAAGATGATGCCGGACCTGACGACAGGACCGAGCGCGGGAATTTCCGACTGCGGCACCCGCTTAATGCCCATCTTGCCGGCTTCGAGGTCAGCCTGGATGAACAGCGAGACGTAATAAAGAATCGACGGCACGAGCGCTGCGATCACGATTTCGCTGTAAGGCCGCTCCAGGAAATCGGCCATCACGAATGCGACCGCACCCATCACCGGCGGCATGAGCTGACCGCCGTTCGAGGCAGTTGCTTCGACCGCCGCCGCCTGTTCCGGCTTGAAGCCGGTCTTTTTCATGAGGGGAATGGTGACGATGCCGGTGGCGAGGATGTTCGACACCACGACGCCCGAGATCGTGCCGAACAGGCTCGATGCGACGATTGCGATTTTCGCGGCACCGCCGCGGAAGCGGCCCATCAGGCCGAGCGACAGATCGTTGAAGAAGCCGGCGCCACCCGAGGAATGCAGCAGCTGGCCGAAGAACAGGAACGGGATGACGACCACGACACCGACCAGCATGATGAGGCCGAACAGGCCGCTGGTGTCGATGCCGAGATAGACCATCATCCGGTCGAGCTGCACTTCGCGCGTCTGCAGGTCGCCCGGCACATGATGCCCGACCAGCGCGTAGCCCATGAAGAAGATCAGGATGATCACGAGCGGCGAACCGACCGTGCGCCGCAGGCCTTCGATCGTCAGCAGGAAGAAGATCGTCGAAGTGACGAGCCCCTTGAGCGGCGCCTCGAACAGCCGCATCGAAAGGTCGTGAAAGTCGAAGGCGACGTACCAACCGGTCACGAAGCCCGCGAGGGCGAGACCGGCGTCGTACCAGGGCAGCGGCCCGCGTTCGCCGCCGCGCGCGGGGTAATGCAGAAAGACGAGCGCGAGCGCCGTGCCGAAGGTGGCGGCGAGGAACTGCTCGGGGATGAAGAGGATC
>JAICQA010000190.1 GCA_025929595.1 Xanthobacteraceae bacterium | reverse complement strand
GCCGTTGTCTCAACGCCGTCGTTGTGAACGCGTTACGAATTGAATTCCGTGTTGCCGCGAACGTAAAAATGATGCTGCTCGGCCGGCACGTTGTACCGGTTCAGTTCGGTGTAATAGCCCGGGTAATAGTAGCCGTACTGCGCCTGGGCGGTACCGGCAAAGGTCGAGACGATCGCTGTCGCCGCCGAGAGTGCCAGACCGAATTTGCGTATGGCGGGCACAAGTGTCTGCTTGTTGTACATCTGGATGCTCCTGGGGGTGGATTACCGCAGCTCGAAGATTTCGAGCGTTGCCGCGTGTCGCGCCTCGTAGCTTTATGAAGCACGACATGGCGGAGGTGGATCGGGTTGTTTAGGGATTAAGGCCGTGTTGTCTCATGCAGGTGATGTAGGTTTCGACCCGAGCACGGGACTCCGGACCTTCCATGGCAACGCCAGGGAAGGACTTCGACGCCTGCGCGATGCACTTTCCGCGGATGGCCTCGGCGTCCTGCTGCGCAGTTGCCGGAGCTGCCGCGAGCGCGAAGGTCGAAGCCGCGAGCAGGCAGATCGTGGATGTTTTGGTGCGATTGGACATGGTCGTACCTCCGCAACGGTGATGCGATCTGACCACCGGTTTCGGAGGGCGGATATCGGGAAACACCCGAGGCGCCTTGCGGACAAAGCTGTAGCGCGAATGGGCGGACTACTTTTCGGCGGCCTTCAGCAAAGCTCGCCGGAACGGGCCCTCTACAGTAATCGCAAAATTGTAATGAATGTCGGAGAACGGCATGGATGCCGCTGCATTGACGCTCCGGTAGCCGACAAAGATTCCGATCATCGCACCGTTTTGGTCGAGCAGTGCAGCACCCGAGCCGCCGTGATCGGCACTGCAATCGAAAGCGAGCTCGCGAATGCCGTCCGGCGCGGTCGCGGTTACCCGTCGTGTCGAGCACCGCTCCACCCCCAGGCGGCTGGCCGGCCCGTTGCCGCCGCCGAGCATGACGACCGGCATTGGCACGCTCGGCGACGCCGCAAGGGCGTAAGGGACGATTTTTCCCGGCGCGGAAGCAAGGCGGGCGACGGCCCAGTCCAGGGTGGCGCGCTCCTCCATCGGGTGCGGCGAGCCGGAAATGATCGAATTCATGTCAATAGCGATCGGGGCGTCGGGCGCGTGCGCCGGTTCAAAGACACAGGATTCACTGCGTAGCTTGCCGCCCGGCGCGAAGAAGACATGGGCGGCGGTCGTGATGACATTGTCCGCGAGCGTGATTTGCCCTGTGCCCACCGCCTTGCCGCAACGGATCAACCCGCTCGCGCCGTAGCGTGATCGAAATCCCGCCGGTTCAAGACCAGCCTCGCGCGCATAGGTGGCCGGATCGACGCGCAGGTCCCGCTCCATGCTGACCGCGCGCTGATAGGGGCGGTGCAGTTCACCGTCGATGGCGAAGAATGCCGGCAGCGCAAACGCGACGCAGGAGAAGAATAAGAGAGCTCGGCGAGCGGACTTCATCGCCGAGAAATTTATTCAACTTCGACTCAAATGTCCGCGGTCGACCGCTCTTATGGCAAACGGCCGCCGGAACCCGTTTATTCATGCGGGTTTCGTCTCGATGAGCCCGCCTCGTCGAGGCCAGCAGACTTTATTCACAGCTTTTCGCCGGCGGCGCCCTAAGGAAATCAAAGGCGCGCGCAATTGTGATTCGCGAAAGCCGCGCTGCGTTGCGCGGAAGCCACGTAGCGGCTGCTGCGCCGATGTAAGCTTTTGAGTCTCGAAGGAAACAGGAGAAACCGTCCGTCCAAATCGCGTCGTGTCAGTCGAAATTTGCCGGGGGCCTCGATGTCGCGCTTACGCACTCCATTTGGAATTTTCGTTGCCGGACTGGCTGCAACCGCGCCGCTTCCGTCACACGCCGACGAAGGCGGCGTCAGTTTTTGGGCGCCGGGACTTTACGGCAGTCTAGCCGCGACGCCCGGCACGCCGGGTCTGTCTTTGGCGGCGGTGTATTACCACGTGAGTGTGGACGCCGGCGGCGGACGCGCGCTGCCGAGCGGCGGCCAACTCCGCGCCGGCCTCGACGCACGTGTGGATAGCGTCTTCTTCAATGCCAACTACGTTTCGCCGAACCCGGTTTGGGGCGCGCAGTTTGCGTTCGGCCTGGCGGTTCCGGTTGCACGTGTCAGGGCCTCGATCGAGGCCACGCTGACCGGACCAGGCGGCGGCGTGTTGTCCGGTGCGGCGAGCGACACCTTCAGCGGCTTCGGCGATCTCTATCCGACCGCGACGCTGAAATGGAATCGCGGCGTCCATAACTATATGACCTATCTCGCCGGCGACATTCCGCTCGGCACGTATCGGCCCGGCCGCCTCGCCAATCTCAGCATCGGCCATGCGGCGATCGACGGCGGCCTCGGCTACACCTATTTCGATCCAGGCAAGGGTCACGAATTCTCGGTCGTGACCGGCCTCACCTACAATTTCGAGAACCCCGACACCAACTACCGGAACGGCATCGACTGGCATGTCGATTGGGGCCTGTCACAGTTCCTGTCGAAGCAGGTTCATGTCGGGCTGGTCGGTTACTACTTCCACCAGCTCACCGACGACAGCGGCGGTTTCTCCGCCGCGCTCGACGGCTTCCGCTCGCGTGTCGCCGGCATCGGCCCGCAGTTCGGCTATATTTTTCCGATCGGCACGGGCCACCAGGGCTACCTGAACCTGAAGGGCTATTACGAATTCGCCGCCGAGAACCGGCCCGAAGGCTGGAATGTATGGCTGACCTTCGCCATCTCACCCGCCGCGGCGCAGGAGAGCGGCGCGAAGAAGGTGACGAAGTAGCGTCAGAACGGGTTGATGTAGTTCGTAATCGCGATCTGCCGCAGCAGGACCTTGCGGATCATGTGGGCCGGCTTCACGTGGTCGGTGAAGATCGCCGCCGTCCCCGTGCTGCCCGCGGGCAGGCGCTTCGCGAATTCCTCGTCGTCAAGCTTCACGCGCACCACGAACGGCACGCTCTCGACCTGTTTCGGCGCGACTGCCGATCCTGACGCCTGCACCTGGCCGGTCGCAACCGCCTGCAAAATGCTCTCGACCTCGCCCGCGTAAATCTTGCCCGGCACGAACTTGAAGGTGATTTCGACCGGTTGGCCCGGCTCGATGTAGCGCGCGTTGATCTGCGGAATTTCGACGCCGATGACGGTCTCCGAGGTGTCGATGAATGCCATGGCCGGCGCGAGCGGCAGATTGGCGACACGGGCGCCTTTGCGGAGCGCCACGTTCGTCACATATCCTTCGGCGGGCGCGCGCACGACGGTTTTCTCCAGATTCCATTTGGCGCCGGCGAGTTGTGCCTTGATCTGCTCGACTTCCGCTTCGCGCTGCTCCACATCGAAGGCGCGGCCGGTGCCGCTTTTCTGGAGCTGTGTCATTTGCGAAAGGCGCAACTCATGAAATTTGAGTTGTGCTTCGAGCGCATTGACCTGCGATTCGAAGGGCACCGGATCGATGCGAAAGAGGATGTCGCCGGTCTTGAGCGGTGCGTTGGCCTCGACCGGCACGTCGATCACTTCGCCCGCGACGTCCGCGACGATCGGCACGGAATTGCGCACGACGAGCGCCTCGCCCTGCGGCGCCCCCCAGTTCATCGGGATGAACAGGCCGACAAGCAGCAGGAAGAACACGATGACGGGAGAAACCTTCCAGAACAGGTTCAGCCGAATGACGCCGAGCTTCACCAGCAGGAAGAGGAGCGCGAGATAGACGCAAAGCAGAACGATAATCACCGCGCCGCCTCCGTTCGTCGTACCGGCGGTATGTCGACATAGGCCCAGATCAGCACGACCGGCCACAGAACGAATCCGACGAAGAAGGTCACCCAGCCGCCGACGGTCACCGCCTCCTTCCACGGGTGGTTTCGGCGCTTTGCGATCATGCCCGGCAAGGCGGCGAGAAAGACCACCACCGTCGCGACGCACAGCACGAGCACGATCAGTACGATCCAGGCGAAGATGTCGAAGCCGGACATTTGCAAGGCTCCTATCGGCGGGCCGAACGCGCGGTTCGGGAGGCCGCGCGTCCGGTGCTGTCAAACTACTGCCGTGCGAGATACATCTTGATTTTCGCCGCCATGTCCTCGACCGGCGTTCCCGACACGTCGACCAGTGCCTTCTTGATCGTCCCGGTAAAGGCGAAAGGCGGCGCGTAATCGTCGGCGAGCATCACGGGCGAGCCTGTGTCCGCGCCGACGCTCACCCCGCCGCCAAGGCCGAGCGAAATCGGGATCGTCACGGGCAGGTCGCCTTCCGCAACCGCTTCGCCGTCGACCAGGAGCTTCACGTGCGCCGGCACGCCCTTGCCCTTGCCGGGATCGGCTTTGCCGGTCGGCTCGAACTCGAAGGAGAAGACGTGGTCGCCTTCGGAAATGCCTCTGCCGTTCGACTGCACCTTGAAGCGCTGATCGGCCACGTAGTTGTAGCCGTAATTCAGCTTTCCATCCTTCATGTAGAAGATGAAACCGCCGTCATTGCCGCCCATGCAGAACAGCACGCCTTCCGCGCCGCCCTTCGGCACGTTGGCGTGGACCGAGACGGAATGCGCGGCGTTGACGACGCGCGGCGCGGCGTTGCCAGGCACCACCTGCGTTCCCGGATAATAGACATATCGCTCGCGGTTTTCCGCCAGCTGCGGCCGCTGCTCGGCCAGGCGAGCCGTGCCGCGGCTGTCGATCGGCAGCACGTTGTATTTGCCGGCCTCGGCGTACCACATGCCGATCATCTCGATCAGCCGCGCACGCTCCTTCTCGGCGAGATCGGTCGTCTCGCAGAAATCGTCGTTGAGATTGTAGAGCTCCCAGCCCTTGGCATCGAGCTCGTTCAGCTTGTCGTGGTTGAGTGGCGCGCCGAACTGGAGACCGCATTCGACAAACGACGTGCCGGGCCACGGACAGACCGCGCGCCAGCCGTCGTGATAGAGCGAGCGGTGGCCGAACATCTCGAAATACTGCGTCTTGTGCAGGGATTCGGCCTTCGGATCGTCGAATGAAGACTTGAGGCTGAAGCCCTCAATCGGCGACTGCGTGACACCGCGGATCTGCGTCGGCGGCTCGATGCCGAGCGCGTCGAGCACGGTCGGCACCATGTCGATCGCGTGGCAGTATTGCGTGCGCACTTCGCCCTTCGACTTGATCCCTTTCGGCCAGCAGACGATGAACGGGTCCGACACGCCGCCCCGATAGGTCTCGCGCTTCCAGCGCCGGAACGGCGTGTTGCCGGCATGCGTCCAGCCCCACGGGTAGTGGTTGAAATATTTCGGGCCGCCGATGTCGTTGATAGCGGCGAGATTCTGCTCGAGATTTTCCGGCACGTTGTTGAAGAACTTGTTCTCGTTGACCGACCCGGTCGGCCCGCCTTCGGCACTCGCGCCGTTGTCCGAGATCACCATGATCATCGTGTTCTCGTACTCGCCGATCTCCTTCAGGAAGGCGATCAGCTCGCCGATATGATGGTCCGTGTGTTCGCAAAAGCCGGCGAACACTTCCATCATGCGCGCATAGAGCTTGCGTTCGTTGGCCGGCAGCTTGCCCCAGTCCTGCACGTCGGGATCGTGTCGCGAGAGCTTGGCGTCCTTGGAGATCAGCCCAAGCTTCTTCTGCTTCGCGAACGTCTTCTCGCGAT
>JAICQA010000319.1 GCA_025929595.1 Xanthobacteraceae bacterium | reverse complement strand
GTGTTTGCCGGGACGACGCTCAACCAGACCGGTCAGGCCATCGAAATCATCGCCGTCACCATGGCGGTCTATCTCGCGATCTCTCTCGTCACGTCGCTCCTGATGAACTGGTACAACCGCGCCGTCGCGCTGAAAGGCGCTTGATATGAACGGGGCAGGGCGCAGCTTCGTCCTCACCGCAGCCGCGCCGGTCGAGGCGCCACCCCCGGCTTACGGGACTGCGATATCGCGGTTCGCCGCCAGCCTGTTCGCGACGCCGATGAACTTCGCGCTGACGGTGTTGAGCGTCGGCATGATCCTGCTGATCGTGCCGCCGTTCCTGAATTTCATGATTTTTGATGCGACCTGGCATGGCACGAGCCGCGCCGACTGCCTGCCCAATGCGGGCGCCTGCTGGCCCTTCATCAAGGCGAAGTTCGGCCAGCTTGTGTACGGCTTCTATCCCATCGACGAACGTTGGCGGCCGAACCTCGCTTTTGCGTTGGGTGCGGCGCTGCTCACGCCGCTGTTGATTCCGTCCGCGCCATTCAAATGGCTCAACTCCATTCTCTTTTTTGGCGTCTATCCCGTCATCGCCTTTGTCCTGCTGACCGGCGGCAATCTCGATCTGCGCAACTTCTTGCTCGGCCGTCTGATCGACTGGCAGGCATTGGCCGGCTTCGGTCTCGCGCTCGGATTGCGTTGGACGTTTTGGCTCGATTTCATCGTCAGCTCGGCGGCGCTCACGCTGATCGTTCTTATCGGCGCCATATTGCTTGGCGCTTCGCTGCGAACCGCCCTAGTATCGTGCGTGACGCTCTTTGCCTCGCTCGGCGCGGTGCTGCTCGCGGTCGACCTCGATTTCGGACTTCGGAGCGTCGAAACGGGCGCGTGGGGCGGATTCCTCGTCACCATGGTCGTGGCCGTCACCGGTATCGTTGTGTCATTGCCGCTCGGCATTTTGCTCGCGCTTGGGCGCCGCTCCACGCTGCCCGTAGTGCGATTTCTCTCCATCGTCTTCATCGAGTTCTGGCGCGGTGTGCCGGTCATCACGGTGTTGTTCTTCGCGACCTACATGCTGCCGCTCTTCCTGCCGACCGGCGTGAATTTCGACACGCTGTTGCGCGCGCTGGTCGGCGTCGCGTTGTTCTCTGCGGCGTATATGGCGGAGGTGGTGCGCGGCGGGTTGCAGGCCATTCCGCGCGGGCAATACGAAGCTGCAAGCGCCCTTGGCCTCGGTTACTGGCGCACGATGTCCACCGTGATCCTGCCGCAGGCACTGGCCCTCGTCGTGCCCGGAATCGTCAATAATTTCATAGGCTTGTTCAAGGACACGACGCTCGTGCTGATCGTGGCGATCTTCGACCTGCTCGGGCAGCTCCGCGCGTCGTTCTCGGATCCGAACTGGGCCACCCCGGTGACGCTCTACACGGGCTTCGCCTTTGCCGGGATCGTCTATTTCGTCTGCTGCTTTTCCATGTCCCGCTATGCGCTGTTTGTCGAGCGGCGCGTCAACGTCGCGGGCCGCCGATGACCCAGCCCGTCGACACAATTGGCCGCGAGGCGGTCGCCATCGACATGATCGGCGTTCACAAGTGGTTCGGTGAATTTCATGTCCTGCGCGACATCAATCTCCGCATCATGCGCGGCGAGCGTGCGGTCGTGTGTGGACCGTCCGGGTCGGGCAAGTCGACGCTCATTCGCTGCGTCAACCGCCTCGAAGAGCACCAGCGCGGTCGCATCATCGTCAACGGCACGGAGCTGACCGCCAACCTGCGTCACATCGAGCGCGTGCGGCAGGATGTCGGCATGGTCTTTCAGCAGTTCAATCTGTTTCCGCATCTGACAGTGCTGGAAAATTGCACGCTGGCGCCGATGCAGGTGCGCGGTACGTCGCACAGGCATGCCGAGGAAATTGCCATGCATTTCCTCAACCGTGTCCGCATTCCGGAGCAGGCAAACAAATATCCGTCGCAGCTATCTGGCGGTCAGCAGCAGCGTGTCGCGATTGCGCGCGCGTTGTGCATGAACCCGAAGATCATGCTGTTCGACGAACCGACGTCCGCGCTCGATCCAGAAATGATCAAGGAGGTGCTCGACGCCATGGTTCAGCTCGCCAAGGACGGCATGACCATGATCGTGGTGAGTCACGAGATGGGTTTCGCGCGCGAGGTAGCCGACCAGATGGTCTTTATGGACGGCGGACAAATTGTCGAAACCAACACGCCAAAGCAATTCTTCGAGAGCCCGCAGCACGAGCGGACGAAGCTGTTCCTCAGCCAGATTCTGCGCTGAACTTATTCTGGCCCCGTCGCCAACGGCTTGTCGCTTCGCGAGCCCCAATCCGACCACGAGCCGTCGTAGAGCGCCTGCGGCGACTTGCCGATGCTGTCGAGCGCGAGCCACAGGATCGCCGCCGCCACGCCCGAGCCGCAACTGGCGATCACCGGCTGGTCTGGGTCGACACCGCCGGCCGCAAGCGCGCTGCGGATTTTGTCGGGCGCGGCAAGCGTCCCGTTCTCCACGAGCGCGCTTGAAGGAACATTCAAACTGCCCGGCATGTGGCCCGAGCGCACGCCCGCGCGCGGCTCGGGCGCTTCGCCGCGAAAGCGTTCGGCAGGGCGCACGTCCACGACCTGCGCGCTGTGCTTCCCAAGCGCGTCTTCGACACGTTCAAGGTCAGCCACCAGCGCCTTGTCGAAGTGCGGGGTGAAGTCGGCAGGCGCGGGCGATGCCATGCCGGGTTCAAGCGGCCGGTTCTCGGCACGCCATCTCGGTAGCCCGCCATCGAGGATAAAGACTTCCCTCGCGCCGAACACGCGGAAGGTCCACCACACGCGCGGCGCGGAAAAAAGACCCGCGCCGTCATAGACGACAATCTTCATACCGTCGGCGATGCCGAGCCGGCGCATGTGAAGGGCGAAGGCCGGTGGCGGGGGCAACATGTGCGGCAGGCCGGAGCCGTGATCGGCGATCTCGTCGATGTCGAAATAAACCGCGCCCGGAATGTGCCCCGCCCGATACTCCTTGAAGCCGTCACGCTTCATGGCGGGCAGATACCAGGAGCCATCGACGATCGCGAGATTATCGTCCCGCAGATGCTCCGCGAGCCATTCCGTGCTGACGAAGTGGCGGGATTTGGTATCGGCCATATGGATCCTGTGAGCCGCGTCGCTCACAGGATCGAACAGAAGCGGCCGCAGTGCAACCGGGTCAGCCGGCCGCGCAAATCCGCTCGCGCAGTGCCCGGAATTTCTCGAGCTGGTCGGCCTTCAGTTCGCCCTTCTCGTCGCGGCCGACGAAGATCTTGAACATGATGCCGCCGTCGCTGTTCAGAAACACGAGTAGCGCCGACGTGCGGCTCATGAACGGCCGCTCGACGAAGGCGATGCCGCCGCAACGCTCAAACCGCAGATGGCC
>JAICQA010000006.1 GCA_025929595.1 Xanthobacteraceae bacterium | reverse complement strand
CGGCAAGATGTTTCAGATTCATCCCAAGGCGGCGCCGGCGGCGGGCGAGAAGATCATCGAGAAGGAATTACCGAACGCCTTCGCCAAGACCGCGCTCCACCTCGCCTTGCAGGCGACCGAGCGGAAGTCGCTCGTGCTCGCCGGCTTCATGACGCATATGTGCGTCTCGGCGACGGCGCGCGCCGCGCTCGACCACGGCTGGAAGACGACGGTCGCGGGCGACGCCGCGGCCACGCGCGACCTGCCCGACCCGATGGGCGGCGAACCAATCCCGGCCCCCATGCTGCACCGCGCGGCGCTCGCGGAAATCGCCGACCGCTTCGCGCTCGTCGCGCGGGTGGCGGATTTGAAGGATTAGGCTAGATTCGGTCCCTATCCCTTTACAGGATTCGGGGGCCATTCAATGTCGCAGTGGGTCATCTTGATCGCCGTCGCGGCGGTCGTTCTCTATGCGATCGTCATCCTCAACCGCCTCGTGCGCACGCGGCACTTGCCGAACGTTTCGCGATCGTTGCCACGGTGGTGGGCTGCCATTAACATGCGGTTCTCCCGTCCGGATCGGTGTCTCGATCGTGCTCCATTTTCAGAACGGCGTGTTGCACGCCGCTGACACCGCCTACCCCCAGTCTTCCGCCATTCGGGAAGGCGCCTCGCGCGTCGCGCACATCGATGGATTGCGTGCGATCGCAGTGACGGCCGTGGTCGGCTATCACGCCGGTGTGCCGGGCTTCAGCGGCGGCTTCGTCGGTGTGGATATCTTTTTCGTCATCTCAGGCTATCTGATCATCAACCATCTGGTCGGCGAAATGTCGTCGGGTACGTTTTCGCTGACGCAGTTTTACGCGCGCCGGTCACTCCGACTCTTTCCGCCGCTGATCGTCGTCATCCTTGCATCGACCGCCGCCGCGGCATTCATTCTGGTGTCTCCTTACGAGTGGGAATGGTTCGGCCTGTCCGCGTTCTTTTCGTCGGTTTATCTGTCGAACTTCTACTTCCTTTCGAAGGAGGGATATTTCGACGTCTCTGCAATTCAAAAACCGCTGCCTCACACGTGGTCACTGTCGGTGGAAGAGCAATTCTACCTTGTAGTGCCGCTTCTGCTGATGGGCTGCTTCGTGCTTGCCGTTCGGAAAAAGATTTCCGCGTATCGCGTGCTGTCGTTTGCGTGCGCCGCCGTGTTCACCGTCAGCCTGATCGGTTGTGTGCTCGCCACGGAACCAAGGAACGGCAACCACGCGTTCTACATGATGCATTGGCGCGCCTGGGAGTTCGCCGCAGGCGGCGCTATCGGCTTTCTTGCACGCGGCAGCTACCTTGCCGATCGGCGGTATATCACGAACGTCGCGGGCATTGCCGGTGTCGCGATCATCCTCGCAACCATTCTCCTTATCGATAACCGCAGCTGGTTTCCCGGATTTCTCGCCGTGCCACCCGTGGCCGGCGCCGTGCTCGTGCTCGCCTCGGGGCTCGCCAATCCGTCCGCGCCGGTAACGCGGCTCATCACCTGGAAGCCGGTCGCGTTCGTCGGGCTCATCTCTTACGGCTGGTATCTCTGGCACTGGCCGATGATCTCGCTCGCTCGCATCGCCCAGTTCGGCGACCCCTCGCTCGCGCGCGACGTGATGATGGCTGCGCTTGCGTTCGTTCTGGCAATCGTGACGTATCGATGGGTCGAGCAACCCGCGCGGCGTGTTCGCGAAACCGCCGATCTGTCCGCGCATGGACAGAGATTCATCGCCGCGGGATTTGCAGCATCCCTTGCTCTCGCGGTGTTCTCGGGCGGGATCGGCGGCATCGCCTATCTCTGGACGATGCGCAATCCCGCGATCAGCGCGTCGAGCGAAGGGTTCGTGGCTGCGTCCGTTTGCCCCGACGCGCTGTGCGCGGGTGCGAAAGGGCAACGCGGCATGCTGGTCGGAGATTCGCATTTGGATCGAATCGAGAGCACGGTTCGGCGGGAAGCGCTCCGAGTCGGAGCGAGCGTCGGGCGTCCCGAAGGAGTGGGCATCAAGGCAAAAGTACCGCCCGCGGACTTCGCGATCGTGACCTATCGCTGGAATACGGCCAAGTGGAAAATTCGCACCCTTGAGGCGCGCCTGGCTGCCCTTCTTGCAGACGACAAGCGGCGCGTCCTGCTCATCGGCCCGGTTCCCGAATTCGCCTACCAGGCCGCGAACTGCATTCTACGCGTCGAGCGATACGGGATCGATTGGGACCGGTGCGCGGTATCGCGGAAGAGCGTCGAGGATCGCCGCTTGCCCGCAACGACGGCGTTGAGCCAATTGGCGGAGAAATATCCCGGCGTGCGGTATGTCGATCCGCTCGATCTGTTCTGCGACAAGACGACGTGCCGGCCGCATGAAGACGGGAATCTGCTGTACAAAGACGACGACCATATCTCGACTCCCTACGGTTCCGACCGGCTCTATCACCGATTTAAAGAGCATTTCTGGTGGGTCATGAGCGGCAATGCGGCGGCGATTGTCAGCGACGGAGCGCCGGAGCGGAGCGAAGCGGCGGTCGTCGGAAGGCCCCCATCGTCCGGGCACTGATGCGTACGCCGACAGGCGTGGCGGATTGGACACGATGAGGTAGATTCCCGGTTCACGCTCGGACCGGGGCGGATTCGGGAGCTTTCATGGCCGAATGGATCGCGCTGATCGGCGTTGCCTTGATCGTTCTCTATGGCATCGTCATCTTCAATCGGCTCGTAAGCACGGGGCAGCTTGCCAACGAGGCGTGGAGTGGCATCGACGTGCAGCTCAAGCGCCGCGCGGATCTCGTGCCCAATCTCGTGGACACGGTGAAAGGCTACGCATCGCACGAACGGCAGCTGTTTGAGGAAGTCACGAAACTGCGCAACGAAGTGCGCTCGCTGCCCGCCGGCGACGTGGCGGGCCGCGCGAAGGCCGAGAGCGCGCTCTCCGGTTTGATCGGGCGGCTGCTCGCGCTGGCGGAAGCTTATCCCGATCTGAAAGCGAGCACGAACTTCCTCGAATTGCAGCGCGAGCTTGCGAAGCTCGAAGACGAAATTCAGATGGCGCGGCGCTATTACAACGGCGCGGTGCGCAACCTGAACACGCTGATCGAGACGGTGCCGAGCAATATCGTGGCACGCCTCACGGGCTTCACGCAGCGCGCCTATTTCGAACTCACCGACGCCGCCGAGCGCAACGTGCCGCGCGTACAGGTCTGACGCGAATGCTGCGCCGCCTCGCGCTTGCTTCGCTTCTGCTAACCGCCACAGCCACCGCCGCGGCTGCCGCCGAGGTTATCCATAGCTTCGACGCCGTCGTGCGCGTGGCGCGCGACGGCATGCTGACCGTGACCGAGTCGATCGTCGTGCGCGCCGAAGGCCGCGACATCCGCCGCGGCATCTACCGCGACTTCCCGCTCACCTTCCGCGACCCCGAAGGACGCTTGCGGAATGTGTCGTTCGAGCTGCTCGCTGTACAGCGCGACGGGCGCCCCGAGCCCTATCATACGGCGCGCAACCTGGAGGGCATCCGCATTTACGCCGGCAGCGAAGGGGTGCTGCTGCGACCGGGGCAATATCGCTACACGTTCCGCTACCGGACGGGGCGACAAATTCGCTGGTTCGACGGCGGCGCAGAACTGTTCTGGAACGTGACGGGCAACGAGTGGAATTTCCCGATCGAGCGCGCGAGTGTGCGGGTCGTGCTCGAAGATGGGGCGCAACCGTCGAAGTGGACCGCTTATACGGGCAGTTACGGCGAGCGCGGCACCGACTGGCGCGGCGAGATCGAGCCGAACGGCGAATTGCGGGTCGCAACGACGCGGCAGCTTGGAGTTCGCGAAGGATTCTCCATCGTCGCCGCGCTACCGCCGGGGGCGGTGAACGAGCCCGGCCGGCTTCAGAAGATTTATTGGACCTTCCTCGACTACAAGAGCTGGATCATCGCAGGCCTCGGCTTTGCGTTGCTGCTCGCCTATTACTCCTTCGCCTGGAACGCGATCGGACGCGATCCAAAGGGCGGCACGATCATCCCGCTCTTTCATGCGCCGAAAGATGTTTCTCCCGCGCTCGCGAACTACATCCATAACTGGGGGCTGGGCCGCAACCTCTGGCGCGCCTTCACGGCGGCGGCGCTGTCGCTCGCCGTGCGCAAGCTCGTGAAGTTCGATGAGCAAGGCGAGACGCTCACGCTGAAATCGACCGGACACGAGCCCGCGCGCGGCGTCGCACTTCCACCGGGCGAGCGCGCAATCTTCGACTGGGTGAAAAGCGAAGGCGGCGAGGCCAGGATCGACACCGACAACGGTACGTCGGTCGCCAAAATCGGCACAGCATTCAAGGAGGCAATCGAGAGCGAGAACAAGCACAAGTTCTTCCGCAAGAACGCGGGCTACTTCATCGCGGGTCTTGCGCTCACGGCCGGCGTGATCGTCGCCGTGCTCGTGTTCGGCAACATGCGGCCTGAGGAATATGCGCTGATCTTCGCGGCGGTTTTCGCTGGCTTCTTCATCGGCGTGTTCGCCGTGCCGATGGTCGCGGCGCTGACGGGGGCCGCGCGCGAGACCTGGACCTACAAGACGGCGCTGCGGGTCATCTTCGTTGGCGGCTTCCTGACCTACTTCTTTTTCCAGTTCATTTCGGTCACGGCATCCTTCTTTGGGAGCATCGCCGAGGTCGTTCCCACAATTCTGCGCGACTATCCGTTCCCCTTCGCGCTGATCGGCGCCTTCGCGGGCATCAATGGACTTTTTCTCCATCTCCTGCGCGCGCCGACCGATGTCGGCCGCGAGGTGATGGACAAGCTCGAAGGGCTAAACCTCTACTTGGAGACCGCGGAGTCGGCGCGGCTCAACATGAATGCGCCGGAGATCACCTCGGACCGCTTCGAGGCGCTGCTGCCCTACGCGGTGGCGCTCGACGTGGAGAAGCCGTGGGCGGAGGCGTTCGAGGCCGCACTCAGGCGCGCCTATCCGACTGCCGAGAACCCTTCGACCTTTTACCGGCCGAGCTGGACCAACAGCCGAAGCTGGAGCGGCAGCATGGGGAGCGCGGTGTCGTCGAGCGTCGCGGCGGCGACAAGCGCCTTTTCAAGCTCGGTCCCGGCATCCTCCTCGGGCTCGTCGGGCTTTTCCGGCGGCGGCGGCGGTTCGGGCGGCGGTGGAGGCGGAGGCGGTGGCGGGGGGTGGTAAGTCGCCGCCCTGTCGAAAATACGCTAGGTGTCGATATACACCTTGCAACATTCCCGCCTCCGAGTGCCTTCATGCCTGACCTTTTCCTCGAACTGTTCTCCGAAGAAATCCCCGCGCGGATGCAGGCGCAGGCGCAGGAGAATTTGAAGAAGCTTGTGACGGATGCGCTGGTTGCGCAGGGCCTCGTCTATGAGGGCGCGAAGGCGTTTTCGACGCCGCGGCGGCTGGCGCTCACGGTGCACGGCCTGCCGGCGCGGCAGCCGGACCAGCGCGAGGAGAAGAAAGGCCCGCGTGTCGGCGCGCCGGAGAAGGCGATCGAAGGATTTCTGAAAGCCGCCGGGCTCAAGTCGATCAGCGAGGCGAAGGTCCAGCCCGACAAGAAGGGCGACTTCTATGTGGCCGTCGTCGAGAAGAAAGGCCGCGCCAGCGAAGAGGTGATCGCGGAGATCGTGCCGGAAGCGGTCGCGAAATTTCCGTGGCCGAAGTCGATGCGCTGGGGCGCGCGCGACCTGCAATGGGTGCGCCCGCTGCATGCGGTCGTCTGCACCTTCGGGCCGGAGACGGAAGAACCCGCGGTCGTGCAATTCGAGATCGACGGAGTCGCGAGCGGCCAGACCACTTACGGCCATCGCATCCACGCACCGGGCAAGATCGAGGTTCGGCGCCTCGACGACTGGATGAAGAAGCTCGCCACCGCGAAGGTCGTCGTCGATCGCGAGCGTCGCAAGGCGCAGATCCTCGCCGACGCGAAGAACCTCGCCATGGCGCAGGGGCTGGAGCTGGTCGAGGACGAGGGACTGCTTGAGGAAGTTGCCGGGCTCGTCGAATGGCCGGTGGTGCTCGTCAGCGAGTTCGACAAGGCATTTCTCGACATTCCGGATGAAGTGATCCGCGCCACGATCCGCAACAACCAGAAGTGCTTCGTGCTGCGCGACGGCAAGACCGGCCGGCTCGCGAACAAATTCATCCTCGTCGCCAATATCGAGGCCAAGGACGGCGGCGACGAGATCAGGGCCGGCAATGCGCGCGTGATCCGCGCCCGCCTCGCGGACGCAAAATTCTTCTGGGACGCCGACCGCAAGACGAAACTTGAAGAGCGCCTGCCCAAGTTCAAGTCGATCACCTTCCATGACCGGCTCGGATCGCAGGCAGAACGCCTCGAACGCATTTCGCTGCTTGCCGACCAGCTCGCGCCGGTCGCGAAGGCCGACGCGGCGAAGGTCGAGCGCGCGGCCAAGCTTGCCAAGGCCGACCTGCTGACGGAAGTCGTCGGCGAGTTTCCCGAGTTGCAGGGGCTAATGGGCAAGTACTACGCGCTCGGCGAAAAGATGGACCCTGACGTCGCGAGCGCCATCGAGGAACACTACAAGCCGCAGGGCCCCGGCGACCGCGCGCCGACGGCGCCCGTTTCGATCGCGGTCGCGCTCGCCGACAAGATCGACATGCTGGTCTGCTTCTGGGCGATCGACGAAAAACCGACGGGCTCCAAGGACCCGTTCGCGCTACGCCGCGCGGCGCTCGGCATCATCCGCATCGTGATCGAAAACGGATTGCGGCTGAAGCTGCGCGACACGCTGTGGCGGCATTTCGCGGCCGTGCGCAAGGACGAGGCGCTCGCCGAAGCCATAACCATCCTCGGTCCGCTGCACGCCGACATCGCAGCGCTGTCCTCGGAGGACGTCGAGACTGCGGTAAAGCTGGAGGCGCTCGCCTCGCAGATCGAACGTGACAAGCGGGTGGAGCTGACGAGCCTTGTGCGCGCGCATAAGGATCTCGACCTCACCACCGACCTCCTCGCCTTCTTTGCCGATCGCCTGAAGGTGCATCTGCGCGAACAGGGCGCGCGGCATGACCTCGTGGACGCAGTCTTCGCGCTGCCGAACCAGGACGACCTGCTGATGATCGTGCGGCGGGTCGAAGCGCTCGGGAAATTCCTCGACAGCGACGACGGCAAGAACCTGCTCGTCGGCTACCGCCGCGCGGCGAATATCCTTCGCGACGAAGAGAAGAAGGACAAGCGCAGCTATTCCGGCGCGCCGGATTCGAGCCTTCTGAAGGAGGCGGAGGAAAAGGCGCTGTCGACGGCGATCCTGCGCGCGGAGGACGAAGTCGCAGCCGCGCTCAAGAACGAAGACTTTGCGGCGGCGATGACCGCAGTGGCGGGGCTGCGCGCGCCGGTCGATGCCTTCTTCGACAAAGTGACCGTGAACGCCGACGACAGGGCGTTGCGTGAGAACCGCCTGAAGCTCCTCGACCGCATTCGCAAGGCGACGCTCTCGGTAGCCGATTTTTCGCGGATCGAAGGCTGATCGATGCGATGGCAGGCGCTGCGCCGGCCCGTTCTGCGGCACGGCCGGCGCTGGCGGGCAACATGGCGGGCCTACCGCATGGCGCCCGGTCTGGACTGGCCGCGCCCCGCGCTATCTCCGATCGTCGCCGGCCTGTCGCCTGACGCGCAGCGGCGCGCCATTTCCGAGGCGTGCCAGACGATCGGCGCGGTGCCGGAAGGGGATGCCCACACCAGCGTAAGGCAAACGTCCATCGGCGTGAAACTATGCCGGACGGACGGCACCGCGAACTGGCTCAAGATTTCTGAAAAGGGCGGGCTCAGGGAGCAGTGGCGGCGGCAGGGCGAGCGTCTGGCGCAGGCCGTCGAGGGAATATCTCAGCCGCGGATTCTGCGCGAATTGGAGTGGTCTCTGGAAGGGTCGGAGTTGCACGCGTTCGTGTACTCTCTTGCGCCCTCCCCTTCGGGTCAGACGACCCCGTGGATTTCCTCGGCCATGCCAGCGATCGGCGACGACTGGCTACGCGAGCTCGGGTCGGTTTTCGCGCGCCTGGCGGCCGAGCCGTTGTCGCGCTGGCTCATCCATCCCGGGCCGATCGCGCGGATCATCGCGGAGCGGTTCGGGCGCAAAGCCCCCTACGACATTGCCGAATGGCGCATGGCGCACGGGGATCTGAACTGGAGCAATGTAACGGCGCCCACGCTTTCATTGCTCGACTGGGAATTCTATGGCGCCGCGCCGCGCGGGTATGACGCCGCCATGCTGCTTCTGTTTTCGGCCCGCGACCCCGAGCTTTACCGCCGCATGGAAGCGGCGTTCGCCGACGACCTCAATACAAGCAGCGGAATCGCAGCGCGCCTGTACCTGATTGCGCGCAGCCTCGACAATATCGAGCGTGGCAATGGCGATCCGCGCCGGCACGCGCCGCTCGAACGCGAAGCAAAGCGGCTGCTGCGAATGTGATCACCGCCGCTCTTGCGGAAAATCGTCGCGCAAGCGGAACCCGAATGCCCCTTCGGCCGTTGGCGGGATTGCGTTGCGCCGTCGGGACACCGGGGACCATCATGGACATCAATCCGCAGCTTCTTTCGCCGCTTGTCGCGCTCGTCGCGGGCATTCTCATTCTGCTCGTGCCGCGGCTGCTGAATTATATCGTCGCGATCTACCTGATCATTATCGGCGTCGCCGGGTTGATGGGACGCTTCTAGTCGGCCGCGCCCAACGTCGTTCCGCCGTCAATCACGATCTGCTCGCCGGTGATGTAGCTTGATGCGGATGATGCGAGGAAAAGCGCCAGGCCCTGAATGTCGTCAGGACGGCCCATGCGCCGCATGGGCGAGAATTGTGCGAAGAATTCCTGCGTTGCGGGGTCCTGCAAACGCCCGCCGCCGATATTCGTCACGAATGGGCCCGGCGCCATGGCGTTGACGCGGATGTTGTAGGCCGCGAGTTCAACCGCTGACTGGCGCACAAGCTGCTTCAGGCCCGCCTTCGACACCACATAAGGCAGGCCGACGAAAATCTCGGTCCGGAAGGTGGAGATCGTCGACGTGACGACGATCGAACCGCCACCGCTTTTCTTCATGTGGCGCGCTGAGGCCTGAATGGTCGTGAGGACGGATTTGTAGTTCACCTCGATCAGGCGATCGATCAGCTTGTCGTCGATTTCCTCGAGCGCGCGGGCGGCATTGCGCGTGCGGTCCTGATTGAGAAAACCCGGCCCGCCGGACATGCCGGCATTGGCGAAGACGACGTCGAGCCTGCCATAATGCTGTGCGGCTTCGTCAAACGCACGGCGGAGCGCCGCGCGGTCGGTGACGTCGACGACCGCGCCACGAACTTCGCCACCGCGCGACTGCATCGCGGCGAGCGCTTCAGCGAGCGCATCCTTGTCGGCATCGAGGAGGGTGACGCGCGCGCCGTTGTCGGCCATGGCTTCGGCGCAGGCGCGGCCGATGCCGCTCGCCCCGCCCGTCACAACGGTGGCGAGACCGGATACGCTGAACAGGTCTTCGACTTTCATCCGGGAATTAAATGCCCTTCAGCACGCAGGCCGCGGCGAGCACGATATAGGCCACCATCGCGAACCAGAATTTGAATTCGCTGACGAATGGCACCATGACGAAATGGCCGATCAGCGCGAGCACCGCGATGATGAGCGAGATGATGAAGACGAGTTGGGTCGGCGCGTTGAGATTCATCGTTCCCCCTTGCCGGCCGCGCTACCGCCTGAGACGACGCAGCCGAGCAGCAGCACCGCCGAAGCCGTGACGGAAATCCAGAAATGATACTGGTTGAGGAAGCTCATGTCGGGGACGAAGTGCCCGAACAGCGCGAGGAAGAGGAGCGCAACCGCGATCCAGTACATCGTCTCCGACGGCGCGTGAATTTTCATCGTTCTTCCCCAAAGCGGCCGGCGATTGCCACAGCCGGCAATCATGGGGCGAGTCGGCGGCACGCGCCAGCCATCGGCCTGCTGCTTCTGGCCGCTGTTGCGGGGCTCCTGGGCACGGGCTAAGCATCCCCGTCCCTCCCTCCCGAACCGGAAAAATCCCGATGGCCAAGTGGGTTTATTCTTTTGGCGACGGAAAGGCCGAGGGCAAGGCCGCCATGAAGGCATTGCTCGGCGGCAAGGGCGCCAATCTCGCGGAAATGTCCAACCTAGGCCTGCCGGTGCCGCCGGGCTTCACGATCTCGACCGAGGCGTGCACCCACTATTACGCAAACTCCAAGAAGCTGCCGCGCGATCTCAAGCCGCAGGTGGAAGCGGCGTTGAAAAAGGTCGGCCGACTCGCGGCGCGCAGCTTCGGCGACCGCAAGAACCCCCTATTGGTTTCCGTGCGCTCGGGCGCCCGCGCTTCGATGCCGGGCATGATGGACACCGTTCTCAATCTCGGTCTCAACGACTCGACGGTCGAGGCGCTGGCAAAGAACGTGGACGCGCGCTTCGCCTTCGACAGCTACCGGCGCTTCATCCAGATGTATTCGAACGTGGTGCTCGATATCGACCACCACCACTTTGAAGAGGTGCTCGACGGCTACAAGGAAGAGCGCGGCTTCTCGCTCGACACCGATCTTTCCGCCGACGACTGGCGCGAGATCGTGAAGCGCTACAAGGCGCTGGTGCAAAGCGAACATCATGCGCCCTTCCCGCAGGACCCGCACAAGCAGCTTTGGGGCGCGATCGGCGCGGTCTTCGGTTCGTGGATGAACCAGCGCGCGATCACGTACAGGCGCCTGCACAACATCCCCGAAAGCTGGGGCACCGCCGTCAACGTGCAGGCGATGGTGTTCGGCAATATGGGCGAGGATTCTGCCACGGGTGTCGCATTCACACGCGACCCCTCGACCGGCGAAAAGACGCTTTACGGCGAGTTTCTCGTGAACGCGCAGGGCGAGGACGTGGTCGCGGGCATCCGCACGCCGCAGGACCTGACCGAGGTTGCGCGCAAGAAGGCGAAATCAGACAAGCCTTCGCTCGAAGCGCTGATGCCGAAACTTTACAAGCAATTCGTGAAGACCGCCGACACGCTCGAGCGGCACTACACGGACATGCAGGACCTCGAATTCACCATCGAGCGCGGCAAGCTGTTCATGCTGCAGGCGCGTTCCGGCAAGCGCACGGCGAAAGCCGCGTTGCGCATCGCCGTCGAAATGGCAAAGGAGCGCCTGATCACCCGCGAGGAAGCGGTGGCACGCATTGAGCCGATGGCGCTCGACCAGTTGCTGCATCCGACGCTCGATCCGAACGCGGCGCGCACGGTGATCGCGTCGGGTCTCCCCGCCTCCCCGGGCGCTGCCTCAGGCGAGATCACTTTCTCCGCCGACGAAGCGGAGGCGATGAAGGCGCAGGGCAAGAAAGTCATTCTCGTGCGTATCGAGACGTCGCCCGAAGACATCCACGGCATGCATGCGGCCGAGGGCATTCTGACGACACGCGGCGGCATGACCTCGCACGCGGCGGTGGTCGCGCGCGGCATGGGCAAGCCGTGCGTTTCAGGCGCCGGCGCGCTGCGCGTCGATTACGCCAAACGCGAGCTGAGCGCCGGTCCGCATAAGCTGAAGGCCGGCGATATCCTCACCATCGACGGCTCGACCGGCCAGGTGCTGCTCGGCCGGGTGTCGATGCTGCAACCGGAGCTTTCGGGCGAATTCAACACGCTGATGCAATGGGCCGACGGAATGCGCAGGCTCGGCGTGCGGGCGAATGCCGATACGCCCGCCGACGCCAAGGCCGCGCGCAATTTCGGCGCGGAAGGCATCGGTCTCTGCCGTACCGAGCACATGTTCTTCGACGCCGACCGCATCCTCGCGATGCGCGAAATGATCCTCGCCGACGACGAGAAGGGGCGCCGAGCGGCGCTCGCGAAACTTTTGCCGATGCAGCGCGAGGACTTCACGGCGCTGTTCGAAACCATGCAGGGCCAGCCGGTCACGATCCGCCTGCTCGACCCGCCGCTGCACGAATTCCTGCCGCATTCGGACGAGGAAATCGCCGAGGTCGCCCAGTCGATGGGCGCCGATCCCGAGAAACTGCGCGGGCGCGCACAGGAGCTTTCGGAATTCAACCCGATGCTCGGTTTCCGCGGCTGCCGGCTTGCAATCGCCTATCCTGAAATCGCGGAGATGCAGGCGCGCGCGATCTTCGAGGCCGCGGTGGCCGCCGGCAAGAAGACCGGCAAGCCGGTAGTGCCCGAAGTGATGGTGCCGCTGATCGCGACCAAGATCGAATTCGATCTCGTGAAGGCCCGGATTGACGCCATGGCCGAGGCGGTCGCGATCGAGTCGCGCTTCAAGGTCAATTACCAGGTCGGGACGATGATCGAGTTGCCTCGCGCCGCGTTGCGCGCCGCCGAGATCGCCGAGAGCGCCGAGTTCTTCTCTTATGGTACCAACGACCTCACACAGACTGCCTTCGGCATCTCGCGCGATGACGCAGCGACGTTCCTGGGCACCTATGTCGAGCGCGGTGTGCTGGCGAAAGATCCGTTCGTGACCATCGACCGCGAGGGGGTGGGCGAATTGGTGCAGATCGCGACCGAGCGCGGACGCTCGGTGCGGCCGGACCTCAAGCTCGGCATTTGCGGCGAACATGGCGGCGATCCGGCCTCGGTCGCCTTCTGCCACGAGATCGGGCTCGACTATGTCTCGTGCTCGCCGTTCCGCGTGCCGATCGCGCGGCTCGCGGCGGCGCAGGCGGCCATCGCGGATAAAGGCAAGAAGCCCAAGGCGAAGGCAAAAAAGCGCGCCAAGAAGCGACGGCGCTAGTCTTACTTCATTCCGGGGCGCGCGCTGCAAGCGCGCGAGCCCGGAATCCAAATTGCTTCAGCCGCGAATGGAAATGCCGCTTGGAGTCCGGGCCCCAGCGCGCGGTTCGGTTTGCCCGCGTGAGTGCTCGCTCCGCTCGCCACGCGGGCGGGCTGTCCCGGAATGACGATTAAACCGCGACTTTCTTGAGGAAGCCCTCGACTTCCGAGCGCAGGTTGGAGACCGCCTGACCGACGGACTCCGACGCGCCGAGGACGCTCTCGGCGGACTTGCGCGTGTCGGTGGCGGCTCCCGAAAGCTGGTTCAGCACGCTTACAACGTCCCCCGCCCCTTCGGCTGCGCTCGACACGCTGCGCGAGATTTCCGCCGTCGCCGCGCTCTGCTGCTCGACGGAGGCCGCGACAGCCGAGGCATGACGGTCGATGTCCTGCATGCGGCTGCTGATGCTGTGAATGGCGTCGACTGCGGCACGCGTGGACACCTGCACGGAATCGATCTGGGCCGAAATTTCCTCGGTTGCCTTCGCCGTCTGCACGGCGAGCGACTTCACCTCGGAGGCGACGACCGCAAAGCCCTTGCCGGCCTCGCCCGCCCGGGCGGCCTCGATCGTTGCGTTGAGCGCGAGCAGATTGGTCTGGCCGGCGATGCTGCGGATCAATTGCACCACGTCGCCGATCTTCTGCGAGGCATCGGTCAGCGCGGAGATCTGCTGGTTCGTTGCCTGCGCCTCGGTTGCGGCAAGGCGTAGCGCGCCGGTGGTCTGGCTGAGCTGCTTGCTCATTTCCGCAATCGAGATCGAAAGCTCGTCCGCGGCGGCCGCCGCGGTCACGACACTGTTCGAAGCCTTGTCGGTGGTGCGCACTGCGCCGTCGGCCTGGGTCGACGTCTGCTCCGACGATGCGAACAGCGTGCTTGCCGTCATCTTCATCGCGCCGGCACTCTCGCCGACCGTGCGCAACACGTTCTCGACCCGCGCGCGGAACGACGAGATCGCATTCTCGACGGAAGCGCGGCGCTCTTCCTGCATCTGCATCGCGGCGCGCTGCTGCTCGACGCTGTATTGTTCGGTCACGTCGTCATGGGTCGCGACCCAACTGCCGTCCGGCAGCGCCTGCTCGGCGAGCGAAACGCGGCGGCCGTCGGCGAGCGACAGGATCACCTTCTGGCCCTCGCCCCGATTCAGTCGATCCTGAATGCTGCGCATGTAGTCGTCGATATTACCGGCGAACTGCCCCATCGCGGCACGGTGCTCGAGAATTTCGCGCAACGTAACGCCGGGCCTCACCACGGCCGGCGACATGCCATACATGCTGATGTAGCGCTTGTTGCAGACGATCAGCCGCATATCGGCGTCCGTCATGCACAGGCCCTGCGTCATGTAATCGAGCGCGGTCTTGCAGCGAAGGCTCTGCCGGCGCTCGCGCCACCACGCATAGGTCATCGCCCCGGCGTAAACGGCAACGGCAACCAGTGCCAAGGCGAGCATCATCGCCAAGGGTGACCGGATGGCGCCGGTCGGCAACAGTTCAAGCATCGGCGGTTCGTCCGGTCATGGCGGCCAGCGGATGGCGTAAGCAGCGGCGGTTAACGTCTGTTGAAGCGCGGGCCATCAGACGGCGACCCGTTCAAGGAAGTCGGAAACCTCAGCGCGGAGATTGGCGAGCGCCGACTCCACCGATTGCGAGGCTTGCAGCACGGTCTGCGCGGAGGCGCGGGTGTCGGTCGCGGCGCCCGCTACCTCCCGCAATACGGAGACCACCACCTGCGCACCCTGCGCGGCCTGTTCCACGTTGCGGAGAATCTGCGCGGTCGCGGCATATTGCTGCTCGACGGACGCCGCCACCGAACTGGTCGACCCGTTGATTCCGTCCATGCGGTCGGCGATGCGGCCGATGGCATCGACGGCGTCGCGGGCGGAGCCCTGCACGGCCTGAATTTGCCCGGCGATCTCTTCCGTGGCGCGGCCGGTCTGCACCGCGAGCGATTTCACTTCCGATGCCACGACGGAGAAGCCGCGGCCCGCCGCTCCGGCACGCGCGGCTTCGATCGTCGCGTTGAGCGCGAGCAGGTTCGTCTGTCCGGCAACGTCGCGAATGAGTTCGACCACGTCGCCGATCTTTTGCGCGCCGCCGGCAAGAGCGGCGATATCCCGGTTCGTCGACTTCGACACTTCCGCCGCCTGGTTCACCTCATGCGTCGTGCGCTCGAGCTGGCGGCTGATCTCACCGATCGAGGCGGACAACTCTTCGGCGGCACTGGCGGCGGTGCGTACGTTCTCCGACGAGTTGTTCGACTGGTCGACCGCCTGTTGCGCGCGGTCGCTGGTGCGGCTTGACGACTCAAGCAGCGTCGAGGCGGTCGAACGCATGGCTGCGGCATTCTCGCCTACAATGCCGACGAGCGACTCGATGCGCGAATGAAAGGTCTTGATCGCCGTTTCAACCTGCGTACGGCGCGCTTCCTGCTGGGCAAGCGAGTCACGCTGTTTCTCGAGCTCCAGTTGCTCGGTCATGTCCTCGTGCGTGCCAACCCAGCCGCCGTCGCCGGTGGGGCGATTGTTGACAGCGATCATGCGGCCCATGCCGGTATTGCCGATGGCGCGCGTCGATTTTCCCTGGGAGATTTTCGAGAGGAGCCTTGAGCGGTACTCGTCCGAATTATCGTCGAGCGAGAATTTCGCAATGCGATGGCGCAGGAGATCGATCAGCAGGATGCCCGGCTTCACGACGTCGGGCGACAGGCCATAGATTTCGAGATAGCTCTTGTTGCAAAGAATGAGGCGTTCGTCTTTGCCGAAGATGACGAAGCCCTGATACATGTTGTCGATGGCATTCTGCACGATCCGAAATTTTGCGCGTAGGCGCAGCCAGGCGGCACCGGCGCCGAGCGCGACGACAAGCGCCGCAGCCGCAAGCAACGCCGTTCCATACGCATCCATTGCGTAGCGCACCAATTCCATGAGCCCACCGCCGATTGCAGGCAGAATGCCGCAGCGACGTTTCCGAATTGTTAACCACGCCGACACAGGCGTGCGAAGGCGCGGATTGATTTAGGGCCGGGTGGCGGCCGCCATTAACGCGAAGGCAAGGTTAAGCGGGCGATAACCAAATCCATCGAATGCCGACGACCGGCGTTTGTGGCGTTCGCGTTGCGTAGGGTTGCGTAGAATGGTTGCGTCGTTTGCGCGGCGGTGTCCGATTGCCTCCCGCTTTGTCCTCGGTGCCGCGCTGGTACTGTGGGGCACCACGCAGGCGGCCCATCAGGATCTCGCAAGTCTGCTCGCCAATCAGCCCGGCGTCGCCGAGCGCGCCCGCACGTTCCTCCTGTCAAATCCGCTGTCGACGCTGCGCATGGCGACCTTCTCGCTGCCGAGTCCGGCAGGCTTCGTCATTCCGCGACTGCCGGTGCCGGATCACTTCGCGCGCATCAGCGCCGCATTGCCGGCCGGCATGCGCAACGAACCGCTCGACCTCGAACCGCCGGCGACAGACACGCCACGCATGAACCGGGACGCCAAGCGCGACCGGCTCGTGCCGGCGCCGAAAGAAACGGTGCGCACACTTATGCCGAGCAGGCCGGAAGCGGCACGTACCCAAGGCGGCTCCCAAATTCCGGCCGCCTCCTGGCTCGCCGTGGAAGAGACGGAGCCGTTCGGACTGGAGGCCGAGTTTGCGGGAACGCTGGCGCGCGATTTCGATCCGGTGCCGTCGTCGGGGTCGATTCTGCAAATTTCGCATCTTGTCTTCGCCGACAGCAAGAGCGACCTGCCGCCGCTCAATTTTTCCCACGCCGCCCTGTCGCCGGTCGAGAAGCTGCGCATCGCCGCGCTGCCGGACGGGGCCGAGGTAACCTCGTCGATCGCCAGCAAAGGCATCGTGACGGGCGACGGTGCAACTCCGAAAAGTCCGGCCGAGCAACTCGGCCTATACGGCCGCGCACGCGCAAAAGCGGAGAAGTGCCTTGCCGACGCCGTCTATTTTGAAAGCCGCGGCGAAGTCGAGCGCGGACAGATCGCGGTCGCGCAGGTTGTGATCAATCGCGTGTTCTCCGGCTACTATCCCGAAGACGTGTGCGGCACGGTCTATCAGAACGCACACCGCCATCTTGCCTGCCAGTTCACGTTTGCCTGCGAAGGCAAGTCGTTGATCGTGAACGATCAGCAGTCGTGGTCCAGGGCGACCCGCATCGCCCGCGATATGCTCGACGGCAAGCTGTGGCTGAACGAGGTCGGCAAGGCGACGCACTATCACGCCTATTGGGTGAAGCCGCACTGGGTGCGCGAGATGCGTACGCTCCAGAAGATCGGCGTCCATACGTTCTATCGACCGCGCAAGTGGGAAGAGGACGAGCGGGTCGCGACCGGGGGCTGACGCGGGGTCCGGTTCTCTAGCTCTTGCGCGGGCCCCACGGGCCCCATTGCCACGGGTCGAGCGGATTTTCCGCAAGCGACGGCCGCTGATCCCACGGACCGGTTTCACCATAGGGTGGCGGGGCCTGGCGAACGGGTTGGTCTGCCCAGGGGTCTTCGGCCGGCAGCGGCCCGAAAGGATCTTCGCCCGCGGGCGCGATCGACGGCAGCGGGCCGGGATCGCGGCCGCCGGCCATCTGCACCAGCGCTGCGACGCGATCCGGCACCGCCGGATGGGTCGAGAAAATGTCGACGAAGCCCGAATGCGGATTGTCGACGCACATTTCCATGATCGACGCGGTCGCGCGCTGCAATTCGCCCCGGCCCTCGATCTTGCGCAATGCCATGATCATGGCGTCGGGATTCTTCGTGAGCTCGACTGCGCCGGCGTCGGCAAGATATTCGCGCGAGCGCGACAAGGCGAAGCGAATGACGATGGAAAGGATCCAGGCGAGCGCCACGATGGCGAGCGCGATGAGAACCACGACTACCGCGCCGCCGCCCTTCTTGTTGCCGCTGCCGCCGCTGCTTCCTCCGCCCATGCGAATGCCGCCGCGGAACAGGCCGCGGAAGATCAGTTCGCCCACGAAGGAAATCACGCCCGCGATCACGACGGCGATGACGAGCATGCGTACGTCGCCGTTCCTGATATGCGTCAGCTCATGGCCGAGCACGGCCTCCAGCTCCGCGTCGTCGAGCCGCTCCATCAACCCGCGCGTGACCGAGATCGCGTATTGCTTCTCGTTCAGGCCGGTCGCGAAGGCGTTGAGCGCGGTGTCTTCCACCACCTTGAGCTTCGGCATCGGAATGCCGCGCGAGATGCAGAGATTTTCCAGGAGATTGTAGAGCCGCGGCTCCTCCTGGCGCGCGACGTCGTGACTGCCGACGGCGGCATCGATCATGCGCTGGTGGAACTGCCAGGCGATCCACAGCCAGATCGCCGTGCCGACGGTGACGAACGGAATCGATGCGATAAAATAGTCGCGCGCGGTCCGCAGAAGATAGTCGAGCGGTGCATCGCCATTGAAGACCACCGAAGCAATCAACGCGCCGGCATAGCTCAGTAAATAAACGAGCAAGAACAGCCCGACGAGCAGCAGACCGGACCGCACCCGGTTGGCGCGAATGTGGGAGTAAAGACCGTAGGCGGCCATGAAATCCTACCCGCCGTCATCCTTCGAGGCTCGCCCGGCCAAGCCGGGCTTGCACCTCAGGATGACGATACCGAAACTAGAACTTCACGCTCGGTGCCTGCTCGAGCTGCGGGCGCGTCTCGCCGAGATCGAAGAACTCGCGGTGGCGGAAGCCGAGCGAGCCGGCGAAGAGGGCCGCCGGCAACTGCTCGATGCCGGTGTTGTATTCCTGCACGGCGTTGTTGAAGAAGCGGCGGGCGGCCGCGATCTTGTTCTCGATATCGGCCAGCTCGGTCTGCAACTGGAGAAAATTCGTGTTGGCCTTGAGGTCCGGATAGGCCTCGGCGAGCGCGAACAACTGGCGCAGCGCGCCGGTCAGCATGTTCTCCGCAGCCGCGACCTGCGCGGTGTCGCCGGAGCCGCCGGCGGCGACGGCGGCGTTGCGCGCCTGCACGACGGCTTCGAGTGTGCCGCGCTCGTGCTGGGCGTAGCCCTTCACGGTCTCGACGAGATTGGGGACGAGATCGTGCCGCTGCTTCAACTGCACGTCCACGTCTGCGAAAGATTGATTGACGCGCTGCCGGAGCGCGACAAGGCCGTTATAGACGTAGACAATGTAAAGAACGATCGCGGCTAGAACGCCGAGAACAATCCAGGACGTGGACATCTTCGACTCCCTGAGTCAGACACCGAATGGAACGTAGCGCAGAAAGCGGCCTTTCGTCCTCCCTGAAGTGCGGCGTGGGATCGGTCTTTCCATGAGCGGGAGAGCAGCGCCGGCTAGAGGCCGCCAACGAAAACCGCACGCAGCAACAGGATGGCGGCGGGGATCGCGGTCAGGATCGTCGCGAGCTGAAGATTGCGATCCTGCCATGCGAGCGCGAAGGCCCAGGCCGCCAGCGCAGGCGCGACGATCAATACCAGCAGAAAGTAAAGAATAACGATCAGATTGGACGGCAAGGCGCTCCAGCCGGTCGCCGCGGCATAGAGCGCGTAGATGCCGTAGGCGACGATAAGGCCGGCGACCAACAGGATCACTGCGCGATACCAATCAGGCAAGCCGGGAGCCGCGGAATTCATGTCTCACTCATTTTGGGAGCAGTGCGTAACCGAAAGTATGACATTCGCCGAGGCCGCATTGCAAAACCACGGAGACGAAATTGACCATGCAAAGCGCGATTACATAGACACAAAGCACCGTTGCAAGACGGTCGAGCAGCGGAAACGCCTGCGCGCGGACTGCGGCAAGCTTTTCACCGCCACCAAGGATCGAGAACTTGACCGCAAAGGCGATCAGCAACGCGAGCGCGATCAGGATGGACCATACCGGCATGTGCAGGCCGAACACGGCCGAGCCGATATATTCGTGACCGGGACGTGGATAGATATCGAGCAGCGTCTGACGCACCGACACGATCAGCAGGAAGATCGCGAACAACATGCTGAGGCCGCTGTTGCGGTACGAGAAGCCGTGGCGAAATTGCTGCATGATCCCGAAGCAGACGCCGAACAGCGCCACGCGCTGCAGGAGGCAAAGCGGGCATGGCAGTTCGCCATAACCATATTGCAGCGTCATGGCAGCGGTCAGGATCGCCGCGATGACCAGCAGCATCAGGAACAAGAAGAGGTAATTGAGCAGTGGTGCGAGACGTTGCTCGACGGGCGCGGCGGATTCGGCGCTCATGTCATGCCCCACGCCGGGGCGCCACAACAAACTCGGTCTGAATCCAGGGCATCCGGAAACCGGTTTCGGGCGAATAGATTTCAAACAGGAACAGCTTGATCGCGAGCAACAGACAAAGGACCGCGAGGCCGATCGCCACCCGCGGGCGTGAAAACCAGCCGACAATCAGCGCGAGCGTCATCGTCGCAAATACGGCGGCCATCATGGCGTAGCTCCCCCGCGCCAAATCTCGCAACCAAAGTACTAGCACGGAGAGGGCGCGCTGAAACTATGCCGCATGACATGCACGATTGCTGCTGGCCATGGGCTGTGGTTCGATGGCGTCTGCGCCGCTGAGGCCATTAGCGCCGGGTGCACAAGACAAATTTGGGAGGAAGGGATGAGAAAAACACTGGCTCTGGCACTGCTGGCAGCGCTCGCAGCCGGTCCCGCGACGGCGCAGGACTGGCCGAAACAGGCGGTCAACATCATCGTCGGCTTCGGGCCGGGTTCGACGCCCGATCTCGTGTCGCGTGTCATCGCCGATCATCTGCAGAAAAAACTCAATCAGCCGTTCGTCGTGCATAACCGCCCGGGCGCCGGCGGCAATATCGGCGCCGACGCCGTCGCGAAGGCGGAGGCCGACGGATACACCTTCGGCACGACCATTCCGGGACCGCTCATCGTCAATCCAATGACGACCAAGATGACCTTCGATCCCAAGAAGGACCTGCAGCCCGTTACGATCCTCGCGACACAGCCGAGCGTGCTCGTCGTGAGTTCGAAGCTCGGCGTGAACAATCTGAAGGAACTAATCGCGCTCCTGAAAAAGAACCCGGGCAAATATAATTATTCGTCGATCGGGATCGGCTCTATCTCGCACCTGTCGATGGTGCTGGTCGCACAACAGAGCGGGACGGAAATCCAGCACATTCCTTACAAGAGCTCGCCCGACGCGGTGGCGGCCGTGATCGCAGGCGACACGCATATGGCAACGCTCGCGCCGAACGCCGTGACCGGACATGCGCAAGCCGGCACGATCAAGATGATCGCAGTATCGACGCCCAAGCGCTGGCCTGCGCTACCCGACGTGCCGACCTTCGCGGAGCAAGGGGTCGAGGGCGTGCAAGCCGAGGCGTGGATGGCCATGGTGGCGCCGGCCGCGACGCCCGACGCGATCGTCGACCGGCTCTATAAGGAAGTGAAAGGCGCGCTCGATTCCGAGGACGTGAAAGCGCAGATGACGAAGTTCGGCTTTCAGCCCGTCGGCATCACACCCGCCGAGTTCAAGAAGCGGCTTGAGGAAGAAGAGAAGCGCTGGTCGAAGGTGGTCGATGCGGCGGGCCTGCGGGCTAAGTAAGCTCGCCATGCGCGCTGCTTTCACGGCACTCTGCCTTTGCGCCGCCGTCGGCGCGGCGCAGGCGGAGACCGTCGAGGTGACGGGTGTCGCTTTCGACAACGTCCTCAATCTGCGCACCGAACCGCGAGCGGGCGCGCCGCTCGCGGGTGCGCTGCCGCCGGCGGCGTTCGGGATCGAAGCGCTCAAGCGCGCCGATGGCTGGGTCTACGTGCGATCCGGCCGGCTCGAAGGCTGGGCGTCGGCGCGATTCCTGCGGCCGCAATCCGCCCCGGGCGAGCGGCCGCCCTCGCCGCTGCAATGCGTCGGCACGGAGCCGTTCTGGTCGTTCACGCTTGCCGGCGACACGCTGACCTACAGCACACCGGACCTGAAGCCGGCGGCGGCGCAGGTCGCAGCCGTGCAGCGGAGCCGCAACAGCACGATCGTCTGGCGTGTCGCACCGAAGGATGGGCCGGTGGCAAGCGCGACCATCGAAGCGCGGCAGACCTGCTCGGACGGCATGTCGGATCGCGTCTTTTCCTTCAGCGCGCGCGTAGAGACGCGGGACGGAATGTTCTTGTCCGGCTGCTGCGATAGCGAGCGCTAACCGCCCGTCAACCAAGCTCCGATTTGCGGCAACGAGCGGCATCTCCCGGACGTATATTCAGGCGATGAGCGTCATCCGCAACGGCACTCTGTGGCTGATCGGCCCGAGCCTCACAGCTTATCTCTTGCGAGGCGCGGTGGCTGTTGCGCTATTCGCGGGAGGGATCAGTTTGCTCGGCACCTATCCAACCCTTGGAATCGCGATGGCATTTGGCTCGCTGATTCCAATCGGTGGTTGCCCGGCGTGCTGGTTGGGCGGCACCCTTGGTGCAGCCTGTGCCTATCGGCCGCGCAAATCGCCTGCAAGCGAATAAACGCCAGCCGCGTCACATATTCGGATAGTTCGGACCGCCGCCGCCTTCAGGCGCGATCCAGGTGATGTTCTGGTTCGGGTCCTTGATGTCGCACGTCTTGCAGTGGACGCAGTTCTGCGCGTTGATCACGTAGCGCGCGCCGCCGCCCGCTTCTGACGATTCTTGCACCCACTCATACACACCGGCCGGACAATAGCGCGGCGACGGGCCGCCATAGACGTCGTGCTCGGACGATTTCTGCAACTGCATGTCGCGCACGACGAGATGTATTGGCTGGTGCTCTTCATGGTTCGTGTTCGAGAGGAACACGGATGAGAGCTTGTCGAAGCTCACTTCGCCGTCGGGTTTCGGATAAAGGATCGGCTTGAACTCCGACGCAGGACGGAGCGAGGCGTAGTCCGGCTTGCCATGCTTCAACGTGCCGAACGGCGAGAGGCGCAGGAGCGTGTTCAGCCACATGTCGAGGCCGCCAAGGCCGATGCCAAGCACCGTGCCGAAGCGCGACCAGAGCGGCTTGACGTTGCGCACCGGCTTGAGGTCGCGGCCGATCGAGGAGCCGCGCCAGCTCTCGTCATAGGCAGTCAGTTCGTCATGCGCGCGGCCGGCCTGCAGCGCAGCCGCGATGCTTTCCGCCGCCAGGATTCCCGAAACAATTGCGTTGTGGCTGCCCTTAATGCGCGGGACATTCATGAAGCCCGCGCCGCAGCCGACCAGTACGCCGCCCGGAAATGCAAGCTTCGGCACCGACTGCCAGCCGCCTTCGGTGAGCGCGCGGGCGCCGTAGGCGACGCGTTTGCCGCCTTCAAAGGTCGGCCGGATCGAGGGGTGCTGCTTGAAGCGCTGAAACTCTTCGAAGGGCGCGATGTACGGATTGTCGTAGCTGAGATGCACGACGAAGCCGACGGCGACCTGATTGTCCTCGAAGTGATAGAGGAAGGAGCCGCCGCCGGTGCGGTTGTCGAGCGGCCAGCCCATCGTGTGCATCACGAGGCCCGGGCAGTGCTTCTCCTTCGGCAACTCCCATAGTTCCTTCAGCCCGAGGCCATAGGTCTGCGGCGCGCGCCCATCGGCGAGGCCGTAGCGGGCGATCAGAGTCTTTGAGAGCGAGCCGCGCGCGCCTTCGGCGATCAGCGTGTATTTGCCGGTGAGCGCCATGCCCGGCGTGTAGCTGTCCTTGTGGCTGCCGTCGCGCGCGACACCCATGTCGCCCGTGAGCACGCCCTCGATCTCGCCGCGCGGGCCGAAGATTGCGTCGGTCACCGAGATGCCGGGATAGATGTCGACGCCGAGACCTTCCGCCTGCTCTGCGAGCCATTTCGTCAGCGCGCCAAGGCTGCCGGCGTAGCAGCCGTGATTG
>JAICQA010000424.1 GCA_025929595.1 Xanthobacteraceae bacterium | reverse complement strand
CTCAAGCTCGTGGACAAGGCGCTGAAGGGTGCGCCGCTCGAACAGCTCGCGTCCAGGACTTATGACGGGCTGACCGTCGAGCCGCTCTATGAGCGCGCGCGCGATGCGGGCACGATCGCGGGCCGCACGCCTGGTGCGCCGTGGCAGATCATGCAGCGCATCGACCATCCGGACGCAGCGGCCGCAAACAAGCAGGCCCTGAACGAGCTGGAGAACGGCGCGACCGCCCTCTCGCTGGTCTTCGCCGGCTCGGCCGGCGCCTATGGCTATGGGCTCGACGGTTCGGCGATTGCGCGGGTCCTTGAGGGCGTCCATCTCGATGCCGGCATCGCAATCGAGTGCGAGCTTTCTTCGGAAGCGAAGGACGCACCGGCGCGCATCGCGGAGCTTGCGAAGCAGCGCGGCAACGATCCGAGCAAGGTTCACTTGCGCGCCGGATTCGATCCGCTCGGGCTCATGGCGCAGCGGGGAGGAAGTCCGGCTTCGTGGAAAGAGCTTGGACCGTATTTCGCAGGCTTCGTGAAAGAACTTGCCAGCACCGGCGTCGGCGGACGCTTTGCGGTCGCCGACGGCCGTATCGTGCACGACGCGGGCGGCTCCGACGCTCAGGAACTCTGCTATGTGCTGGCCTGTGCGGTCGCCTATCTGCGCGCAATCGAAGGCGTGGGCATTTCGCTCGACGATGCGCGGCGTCTTGTCTTCTTCCGCCTCGCGGCAGACTCCGAACAGTTTCTCACCATGGCGAAATTCCGCGCGCTGCGGAAACTGTGGGCGCGCGTGGAAGAAGCATCAGGCCTTACGCCGAAGCCGGCTTTTATTTCCGGTTCAACCGCGTGGCGCACGATGACGAAACGCGATCCGCACGTGAACATGCTGCGCGCGACCATGGCGGTCGCCGCGGCGGGGCTCGGCGGCGCCGACGCCATGGCCGCCCTTCCCTTCACGAACGCGCTCGGGCTGCCGGACGACATGGCGCGTCGCATCGCGCGCAACACGCAACTCGTGCTGCTCGACGAGTCCAATCTTGCAAAGGTCGCCGACCCAGCCGCGGGCTCGGGCGGCATCGAGGACCTGACGACGAAACTTTGCGCGGCGGCATGGGCGCAATTTCAGGAATTCGAACGGGCGGGCGGACTCGCGGCCGCCCTCGAACAGGGCCAATTTCAGCAGCAGGTCGCCGCCGTTCGCGCCGCGCGCGTGCAGGAGTTGAAAGAGGGCAACGACGCGCTCACCGGCACGACGATCTTCCCCAACGCCACCGAGACACCCGCCAAGGTGCTCGACGCGGCGCGGGTGAAGCTGGCGGAAATGCCGAAAACCGTTGCATTTGAGGCGCTTACGCCGGGGCGGCTGGCCGAGCCGTTTGAATAACGTCAACCTCGTCGTGATATAAGTACGGCCATGACCCGCCTGCCAGATTTCGCAAAGACCGAATGGCGCGAGCCGAAGCTCGCGGCGCCGCATGCGGGGAACGAGGCGTGGCACACACCCGAAGAGATCGCGGTGAAGACCGCCTACGCGGCGGATGACCTCGACGGCATCGACTTTCTCGACACCTGGCCCGGCATCGCGCCGTTCCTGCGCGGACCCTATCCGACCATGTATGTCACGCAGCCGTGGACGATCCGGCAATATGCCGGCTTCTCCACGGCGGAAGACTCCAACGCCTTCTACCGGCGCAATCTCGCCGCCGGGCAGAAAGGCCTCTCGATCGCGTTCGATCTCGCGACCCATCGCGGCTATGACTCGGATCATCCGCGCGTTTCCGGGGACGTCGGCATGGCGGGCGTCGCGATCGACTCGATCTACGACATGCGGACGCTGTTCTCGGGCATCCCGCTCGACCAGATCACCGTGTCGATGACCCTGAACGGCGCGGTGCTGCCGGTGCGCGCGCTCTACATCATCGCGGCCGAGGAACAGGGCGTGCCGCCCGTGAAGCTCGCGGGCACGATCCAGAACGACATCCTCAAAGAGTTCATGGTGCGGAACACCTACATCTATCCGCCCGGTCCCTCG
>JAICQA010000058.1 GCA_025929595.1 Xanthobacteraceae bacterium | reverse complement strand
CGGTCTTCGGATCGAAGAAGCCGGCATCCCCCGTATGCACCCAGCCGTCGGCGGTCTTGGTTTCCGCGGTCTTCTCCGGGTCCTTGTAATAGCCGACAAAGACGCCCGGCGAGCGGAACAACACCTCGCCGCTGTCGGCGATCTTCACTTCCACGTCGATATTGGGCTTGCCGACCGTGTCGGCGTGGATTTCGCCGTCCGGCTGCGCCGTGATGTACACCGACGCTTCGGTCTGGCCGTAAAGCTGCTTCAGGTTGATGCCGAGCGAGCGATAGAAGCGGAAGATTTCCGGCCCGATCGCCTCGCCCGCGGTGTAAGCGACACGGATGCGCGACAGCCCGAACCGGTTCTTGAGCGGCCCATAGACCAGCAGCTCGCCGAGCGCATAGATCAGCCGCGCGTGCAGCGGCACGCGCTCGCGGTTGAGGATCTTCTCGCCCCATTTGCGCGCGTGGTCGATGAAATAGTGGAACATGCGGCGCTTCAATGCGCTCGCGTCTTCCATGCGCACCATGGTGAGCGTGAGCAGGTTTTCGTAGATGCGCGGCGGCGCGAAGGCATAGGTCGTGCCGACCTCGCGCCGGTCCTCGACCACCGTCTCCGGGCTCTCCGGGCAATTGACGCAGAAGCCCGCCACATAGGATTGCGCGTAGGAGAAGATGTGGTCGCCGACCCAGGCCATCGGCAGATAGGCGATCACTTCTTCCTTCTCGGTCAGGTTGTCGAAAATATTGGCGTTGCGCGAGCTGACGATGGTGCTCTCATAGGTGAGCATCACGCCCTTAGGCTTGCCGGTCGTGCCTGACGTGTACAGGATGACGGCGATGTCGGAGCCCTTGCCGCGGGCGATTTCTTTTTCCCAGCTCTGCCCTCTGGCCGACGCGGCGCGCCCCATCTCCTGCACGCTCGCGAACGACTTGACGCGCGTGTGATCGTAGTCGCGCAGTCCGCGCTCCTCGTCGTAGATGATGTAGCTGAGCGACGGCAGCCGGTCGGAGATGGAGAGCAGCTTGTCCACCTGCTCCTGGTTCTCGACCACCGCGATGCGCGCACCGGCGTGCTCCAGCACATAGGCCATCTCGTCGGCCACGGAGTCCTGATAGACCGGCACCGGAATCGCGCCGATCGCCTGCGCGGCGCACATCGTCCAGTAGAGACGCGGCTTGTTGGCGCCGATGATCGCGACCTTGTCGTCGCGCAACACGCCAAGTTCGGCGAGACCGACCGAAAATGGCCGGATCTCGTCGAGCACCTGCGCCCAGGTCCAGCTGTTCCAGATGCCGTACTCTTTCTCGCGCATGGCCGGGCGGTCGCCGCGGCGGCCTGCGTTGACGAGCAACAGCTTCGGAAATGTATCGACGAGCGACGTCGTGTCGGCGCCCAATCCCGTTCCTCCCAAATCGGCCGCTGGCCGATATTCGCCGCCCCTGTTGCCGAGGCTTGCTGTTATCGTAGAGCTTCCCAGCGAAAATGACGGCCCACAAGGGGGTTACTTGACAGACACGGCCCCGCCTTGTTCGCTACAGTTGCGGGCCTGCGCGAGCGCCGCGCCATCGCAACCATTTGATGTTTCGGCCCGCGGAACGGCGCTTTCTTACTCACCGTAGCGGCTGAGGCCGTCGAGATCGAGCACGGTGAGGCCGCCATGCTCGACCCGCACCAGCCCTTTGCCTTCGAGAGTCTTGAGCGCCTTGTTGGCGATCTGGCGCGACACGCCCGACAGCATCCCGATCTCTTCCTGCGTGATCTCGATATGCATGCCGAGCCGCGGATAGAGCACCGGGTTGAACAGCCAGGCGATGTTGCGCGCGAGGCGCGCCGTCGCGTCGAGCAGCCGGTGATACTCCGCCAGTGCGATGAAATGCGCGAGCCGCTCGTTGAGCTGCCGCACGAGATACCGGTTGAAGGCGACGCTGTTCTCATTGAGCCACAGGAACGTGGCGCGGTTCATCAGCGCCATCTGCGTGTCGCGCAGCGCGACGACGTCATAGCGCCGCGGCTCGTCCTTCAGGACCGTGCCCTCGCCGAACCACCCGCCCGCCGGCACGCCGATCAGGCTCGTGGCTTTGCCCTTCGCGGACACCATGCCGATGCTGGCGAGACCGCTCATCACGCCGGTCCATTGCTCGAAACGGTCGCCGACATGGAAGACGTAGGCACCCTTCGAGAATGCGCGCGTAACGATCCCTTTGCGCGCGCGCTCGAACTCTTCTTCCTTCAATTCGCGCGACCAGTGCGCGATGGCTTTCAGTTGCTCGGCCGGGATCACGATGTCGATTCCGTTGTCGGAACGAGTATGACGCTCGTAGCAGCAGCGACAAGCACCTAAAACCCTCATCACCATGCGAGGCGAAGCCGAGCATGGCGTGACCCGGTGATCCAGAAGTTGCCGAGCCGCCGCCTGGATGGCCGGGTCAAGCCCGGCCATGAAGGAACGAATGCTTGCGACTGAATGCTACTCCGCTGCCGCCGCAACAGCCGGCGCGCCCGTTTCGCCAGCGCGGAAGCGCGCGAGGAGCGCCGCCTCTTCGGCCTTCGCCGCCGCAAGGTGCTTGTCCTTGACCGGGCCGAAGCCGCGGATTTTCTCGGGGATCGAGGCGATCTCGACCGCGAGCGCGTGGTTGTCGGCTGTAAGTGCCTTCACCAGTTCCTCGACCGTCGCGCGATAGTCCTCGATCAGCCGGCGCTCCGTCTTGCGCTCGGCGGAATAGCCGAACGGATCGAACACCGTGCCGCGCAGGAATTTGAAGCGCGCGAGCCAGTCGAAGGCCCGCATCATCCATGGGCCGAAATTCATCTTGCGCGGACGACCCGTGACCGGGTCGTGCTTCGCCAATAGCGGCGGCGCAAGGTGGAATTCGAGCTTAAGATCGCCATCGAAGCTTGCCGCGATCTGCTTCGCGAACGAGCCGTCGGTATAGAGCCGCGCTACCTCGTACTCATCCTTGTAGGCCATCAGCTTGAACAGATAGCGCGCGACCGCCTCCGAAAGCCGCTCATTGCCCGGCACGCGCCCGCCTTCCGCAATCCGCACGCGGCCGACAAGTCCGCGATAGCGGTCGGCATAGGCGGCGTTCTGATAGGCGGTCAAAAAGGCAATGCGCCGCTCGATCGTCTCTTCGAGCGACTGCGAGAGCTGCCGCGCGTCTGTGCCGGCCTCGCGCGGTGCGGCGAGCGACTGCACATAGTCCGGATCGAGCGCCGCGCGCCGGCCCCAGGTGAACGCGGTCTGGTTCACCGTCACCGCCTCGCCGTTCAGCTCCAGCGCCCTCAGGATCGCTTCCGCCGAAACGGGCAGGCCGCCGAGCTGATAGGCGTAGCCGAGCAGGAACATGTTCTGCGCGATCGTCGAGCCGAACAGCGAGTTCGCGAGCCTTGTTGCATCGACGAAGCGCACCTGATCGCGACCCGCGGCCTCGATCAGCGCGCGCTTGATGCGCTCGGTCGGCAGCGAATAGTCGGCGTTCTTGGTGAAGGCGCCGGGTAGCAGTTCATGCGTGTTGACGACCACCTTGGTCGCGCCCGGCTTCATCGCAGCGAGCACCTTCTTGCCGCCCGCCACCACGATGTCGCCGCCGAGCACGAGGTCGGCGCCGCGCGCCGGCACGCGGATCGCGTGGATATGCTCGGGCTTCTCGGCCACGCGGATATAAGAGAGCACCGCCCCGCCCTTCTGTGCGAGGCCGGCCATGTCCACGACGCCGCAAGCCTTGCCGTCGAGATTGGCCGCCATGCCGATGATGGCGCCGACGGTCACGACGCCCGTGCCGCCGATGCCGGTGACGATGATGCCGTAAGTGTGCTCGATCCTGGCAACCGCGGGCTCCGGCAGCGCCGGCAGGTCCTGCGGCAGCGTCGCGGGCGAGCCGCGTTTCGGCTGCGCGCCATGCACCGTCACGAGCGCCGGGCAGAATCCCTTGAGGCACGAATAATCCTTGTTGCACGAGCTCTGGTCGATCTCGCGCTTGCGGCCCCATTCGGTCTCGAGCGGCTGCACGGCCACGCAATTCGACTGCACGCCGCAGTCGCCGCAGCCTTCGCACACCAGCTCGTTGATCAGCACCCGCTTGTCCGGATCGGGGAACGCCTTGCGCTTGCGGCGGCGGCGCTTTTCGGCAGCACAGGTCTGATCGTAGATCAGGACCGTGACGCCCTCGATTTCCGCGAGGCCCGCCTGCACCTGTTGCAGGTCGTCGCGATGATGGATCGTGAGGCCCTTCGGCCAGTCGGTGTTGTTCGGATATTTGCCCGGCTCGTCGGAGACGACGACGATTTTCTTCGCCCCTTCGGCGGCGACCTGCCGCGCGATCATCGGCGCATCGAGCCCGCCGTCGTTCTTCTGACCGCCGGTCATTGCGACCGCGTCGTTGAACAGGATCTTGTAGGTCATGTTCGCGCCGGACGCGATCGCGGCGCGGATGGCGAGATAACCCGAGTGATTGTAGGTGCCGTCGCCGAGATTCTGGAAGATGTGCTTGCGCTTGGAGAACGGCGCCTCGCCGATCCAGTTCGCGCCCTCGCCGCCCATCTGGGTAAAGCCCAGGGTGTTGCGGTCCATGAACTGCGCCATGTAGTGGCAGCCGATGCCCGCGTACGCCCGCATGCCGTCCGGCACGACCGTCGATGAATTGTGCGGGCAGCCCGCGCAGAAATAAGGATCGCGCGTCGCGATCACGGGCGCCTCGTTGAGCGCGCGCTGCGCTTCCTTCAGGTATCCGACCCGGTTGGAAAGCCCCTCCGCGCCGCCATATTTCAGCAGCCGGTCGCCGATGCAGATCGCGATCTCGTTCGGATCGAGCGCGCCCTTGATCGGGAACAGCCACTCGCCGTTCTCGTCCTTCTTGCCGATGCAGACCGGCTGGTTCGGCGTTCCGTAAAGTTCCTCGCGCACCTGCACTTCGATGAGCGAGCGCTTTTCCTCGACGACGATGATGAGGTCGAGGCCCTTGGCGAATTCTGCGAGCTCCGCACGCGACAAAGGATAAGGACAGGCGATCTTGAACAAGCGGATGCCAAGCTCGTTGCAGCGGACTTCATCGATGCCAAGCTCATCGAGCGCCTGCCGCACATCGAGATAGGACTTGCCCGTGGTCGCAATGCCGATCTTCGGATTGCGCCCGCCCGAGGTGATCCACTTGTTGAGCTTGTTCGCGCGCACAAAAGCGAGCAACGCATCGCGCTTGTAGTCATGCAGCCGCGCCTCTTGGCCGAGGATCGTATCGCGCAGGCGAATGTTAAGGCCGCCTTCCGGCATCGGGAAGTCGGTCGGCAATTCGATCTTCACCCGGTCGAGGCTGCCGTCGATGATCGCGGTCGACTCCACCGTCTCGTGCACGCATTTGAGCGCGGCCCAGGTGCCGCAATAGCGTGACATCGCCCAGCCATAGAGACCGTAGTCGACGATCTCCTGCACGCCCGCGGGATTGAGGATCGGAATGTTCAGGTCGACGAAATTGAATTCGGTCTGGTGCGCGGTAGTGGACGACTCGGCGGTATGGTCGTCGCCCATGAGCGCAAGCACGCCGCCGTTTCTGGACGTGCCGGCGAGATTGGCGTGGCGGAAGACGTCGCCCGTGCGGTCGACGCCCGGCCCCTTGCCGTACCAGATGCCGAACACGCCATCGAACTTGCCCTCGCCGAACAGCTCCGCCTGCTGCGTGCCCCAGAGCGCCGTGGCGGCGAGGTCTTCGTTGAGCCCGGCCTGAAAGACGACGTCGTGTTTGTCGAGGAACGGCTTCGCCCGCATGAACTGCTGGTCGAGCCCGCCGAGCGGCGATCCGCGATAGCCCGAGACATAGCCGCCGGTGTTCAGACCCGCGAGGCGGTCGCGTTCTTTCTGCATCAGGCACAGGCGGATGAGCGCCTGATAGCCCGTGACGAACACGTGCCGTTTCGAAAGGTCGTATTTGTCGTCGAGACTGACGGGTTTCAGGGCCATTGCCTTCTCCGCCGCATCCGCCCGGCGGCCCCGTTTCAAGGGTTCCCGCCGGCCCGCTCCGCCCGCTCCTCTCTATATAGAGAGCGCCGCGGGACTCGCTTGTTTCCGGCCGAAACTCGCATAGGCCCATGGCCCGCGCAATTTCGTTTCGCGCGGGGCTTACGGCGAAAAATTGCAGGACGAGGCGGCTGCACGCACTTTGGCGCACTGCACATAACCGACGGGATCAGCCCGGCGGGATCGCCAGCACCTGACCGCCGTCGACCACAATGGTGGAGCCGGACATGAAACTCCCGGCACCCGATGCAAGCAGCAGGAACGGGCCGTCGAGATCGCCCTCCTCACCGAAGCGTCCCGCCGGAATATGCCGTGTCATCCCCGCGCCCTCGCCGGTCAGGAACTCGCGGTTGATCTCGGTCATGAAGAACCCGGGCGCGAGCGCGTTCACCCGCACCCCCTTGAACGCCAGCTCGAGCGCGAGCGTCCTGGTGACCTGAATCACCGCCGCCTTCGCCGCCGCGTAGGCGACCGTGCCCTTCGACACGCCGAGGCCGAGGATCGAGGCGACATTGACGATGCTGCCCTTCTTCCCGGCGGCGAGCATGCGCTTCGCCGCCTCCTGCGCGGTGAAGAACACCGCGTCGAGATTGGTGCCAAGCACCCGCCGCCATTCCTCTTCGGGCATGTCGACGGCGCGGTTCGCATGCGCGACGCCGGCGTTGTTCACCAGGAGCGTTACCGTGCCGAACGCCTTTTCGGCCGCATCGAAGGCGCGCGCGATCGACGCGCGGTTGGTGACGTCGGCTTCGGCGATCGTGGCGCGCCCGCCGGCCTGCTCGATCTTGTCCTTGACGGCGGCGAGCCGCTCCGCGCGCCGCGCCACGAGCACGACCGACGCGCCGTTCGCCGCGGCGACCTGCGCGAAGCGGCTCCCGAGCCCGCTCGACGCACCCGTCACCAGCGCCACCTGCCCGTCGAGGCGGAAGATCGTTTCGGCTTTCATGTCGTCTCCTAGGAAGCGTACAGGACGCCCGGCAGCCATGTGGCGAGCGCCGGAAAGAACCACAGGACGAGCAGCGCAAGCAACTGAATGACAACGAACGGGATCACGCCACGATAGATGTCCATGGTAGAGACCTCGGGCGGCGCGACCCCGCGCAGATAAAAAAGTGTCGCCCCGACCGGCGGCGTCAGGAACGAGGTTTGCAGGTTCATGGCGATCAGCACGCCCAGCCACACCGGATCGACGCCTTCCATGCGCAGAAGCACCGGGCCGACCACCGGCACGACCACAAACACGATCTCCAGAAAATCGAGATGAAAACCGAGCACGAAGATCGCCGCCATCACGACGGCGACAGCCGTAAACGTCCCGCCCGGCAGCGACGTCAGGAGCCGGTGCACGGTCTCGTCACCCCCGAAGCCCCAAAACACGAGGCTGAACAGGGTCGCGCCGAGCAGGATCATGAAGATCATGGCGGTGATCTGCACGCTCGATTCAAGGGCAGAACGCAGCACCGGCATGTAGCCGCGCAATCCCACGCGCAGCGCCGCGAGCAGCATGGCACCGACCGCGCCGACCGCCGCCGCTTCCGTTGGCGTAGCAATGCCGCCCAGGATCGATCCGAGCACCGCGACAATGAGGAACAGCGGCGCGAACAGCGCGAGCAGCATGTCGCCCATGCGAGGCGCCCCGCCCTCGAGCGCCGCGAGCGGCGGCGAGCGCTCGGGCGCGACCACCGCCACCGCCGCCTGATAGAGAAGATAAAGCCCGGCCAGCATCAGCCCCGGAATGAGCGCGCCGGCGAAGAGGTCGCCGACCGTGACGGTCTCCGGCGCGAACTTCCCTTCCGCAAGCTGCGCCTGCTGGTAAGCGACGGCGAGCTGGTCGCCGAGCACGACAAGCACGGTGGAGGGCGGCACGATCTGCGCGAGCGTCGCGGCGGCCGCGATCGAGCCGCAGGCGAGCCGCTTGTCGTAATTCGCCCGCAGCATCACGGGCAGCGAAATCAGGCCCATGGTCACCGCGGTCGCGCCGATCACGCCGGTCGAGGCCGCCAGCAGCGCGCCGACGAGCGTCACGGCGTAGCCAAGCCCGCCCGGCACGCTCCCGAACATTCGTCCCGCCGACTCCAGCAAATCTTCCGCGACCTTCGAGCGCTCCAGCATCACGCCCATGAACACAAAGAGCGGGATCGCGAGCAGCACGTCGTTGGTCATGATGCCGTAAATGCGTTGCGGCAGGGCCTGCAGGAGCGCGAGGTCGAACACGCCCGTTACGTGCCCGAGGACCGCGAACAACAGCGCCGTGCCTGAAAGCGCGAACGCGACCGGATAGCCGGTGAGCAGCAGGCCGATCACGGCCGCGAACATGACGAGATCGAGAATTTCGCCGAGCGCCACGGCTCTAGCGCCCGCCGCGCGCGGCACCGAGCGCCGCCACCGCCCGCATTGCCTGCGCCGCGCCCTGCAGGATCATCAGCACGGCGAAGAGCGGAATGACGCTCTTGAGGAGAAAAACGAGCGGCAAGCCCGCCGTTTCCTGCGAGCCCTCCATGATCGCCCAGGCCCGGGCGGCGTAGGGAATGGAGGTCCACAGGATCAGGATCATCGTCGGGACAAGCAGAAAGATCGTGCCGAGCAAATCGATGAGCGCGCGCGTGCGCCCCGACGCGCGCCCGTAGAACACATCGACCCGCACATGCGCGTCGGTCTTCAGCGCCCAGGCGGCGGCCAACAGAAACGCAAGCGCGTGGGCATAGATGACCGACTCCTGCAGCCGGATCGAGCCCACGCCGAAAACGTAGCGCAGCACAACGACAGCGAATTGCAGCAATACCGCTGCCAGCACCAGCCACGCCGCGGCACGGCCGATCGTCGTTGAAAGCCGGTCGATGTGTCGCGCGAGGCGGAGCATCGCGGCGTTATAGCATTGCGCCCCATCCTTCGAGACGCCCCGTCACCTCATCCTGAGGAGCCGTGCGCAGCACGGCGTCTCGAAGGATGAGGTGACGGGGCTCCTCAGGATGAGGCGCTATTTCAGGCCGGAAACATCCGCTCGGACGCGAGCAGGCCGGAGAACAGCAGCACGCCGATGGCGATGATCCCAAGCGCCGCCATGAATTCGAGCCCGCGCACGGCAATCGCACCCGTACCGTTGCCGCCCGAGGCGAGCCGCGCCGCCACCCCCTTGGCGCCGACCGCGAGCACCGCGATCGCCGCCACCGTGATGGCCGTCCCCGCGGCCATCGCGAAGGTCGCCGCGACGCCGGCCCAAAAGATGCCCTGCGAGAGCGTGAAGACGAGCACGAGGATCGCACCCGAGCACGGCCGCATGCCGACGGCCGCGACCGCCCCGAGCCCGCGCTTCAGCCAGTCCTTGCCGGCCAGTTCCTGCGGCTCCGGCCCGTGCGAGTGGCCGCAGTGCTCGTCGTGAACATGCCCGTCATGGTGATGATGATCATGATGACGCGCATGCTCGTGTCCCGCCTGCGCGGGCAGCGCGCGCCGCGCCGAGAGCGCCTGCGCGAGCACGCGTCCCTTGCGCCAGGCGAGCGTGAGGCCGAACAGGACGATCACGGCATAGGCGCCCAGTTCGAGCATGCGCACCGCTTCGCCCATCGCGCGCGCGGTCGCGCCGAGAATGAGCGCTGCAATGCCGACCAGCACGATCGCCGTGATCGCCTGCGCGATGGCGGAAAGCGCGGAGAGCGCGATGCCGCGCGGAATGGTCGAGCCGTCGGCGAGAAGATAGGCCGAGATCACCGCCTTGCCGTGCCCGGGACCGGCGGCATGGAAGATGCCGTAGAGGAACGACAGCCAGAACAATCCCCACGCCGCGGTGCCGTCGGCTTTCGCTGCGCGGATCGCGGCGGAGAGCGAGCGGAAGAAACGCGCCTGCTCGGCGAAAATCCACCCGATGATGCCGTCCGGAGCCGGCGCCGCTTTCGGACCGGCGCCGAACGGTGAGCCCTGCGCAAGAACGTCAACAGGCGCTAGAGCAAAAATGACCGCGAACAAGATTAGTCCGCTCATTCCCGCGCAAGCGGGAATCCAGTGCTGGACCCCCGCTTTCGCGGGGGTGAGCGGATTGAGGCGAGACACCGCGCTCACTTGCAGCGCAGCACGATGCGGCTCGCGAACTGCGAGCCGAATTGCGCGGAAGCCGACAGGTTCTCGAAGAATGATTCGGACAACTTCGACGCGGCGGTCTCGGCTCCCTGCGGCCGGATTGCTTCCGCAGCGCAACCGACCGGCGCGCCGACCAGCTCGATCTTCGCGCCTTCCGGGAATGAGAGATCGACGAAGAAACTCGAATCAAAAATGGCGACCGTGAAATCCTTTTGCGCCACCGGACTCTGCAACGGCAGCGTGAAATGGAGCGTCAGGATGTCCTTGTTCATCTCCAGCCAGTAATCCTTCGGCTTGCCGAAGCCGAGCGCATCGCCGCCGTTCTTCGCCACCGTGAAGTAGTTGAACTCCTCGAGCGAGGTGACGTTCACCTCGGCGAGCTCCGCCAGCTCCTCGCGCGAGAATTTGCCGTCGCCGTCCTTGTCGAGGCCCTGCGTCGCGAAGGCCGAGTACATATCGTCGAAGGTCCAGACATAGCGCAGCGCCGCCACCTTGCCGTCGGCGGAAAAGACCACATCGCTCTTGAGCGTAATCCACACATGCGGGTGAGCCTGCGCGGCCGGCGCGAAGATCAGCG
>JAICQA010000168.1 GCA_025929595.1 Xanthobacteraceae bacterium | reverse complement strand
GAGGTTCGAGTTCGGCAGGATGAAGAAGGCCGGGAAGCCCAAAATCTCCGTGTGATCCGGGTCCGTGATGCCCTTGCCGATGCTCGCATGAATGCGCGAAGCGGTGGCGGGCAGGCGCTGCGAGAGCGCGAGGCGCCAGGTTGTCACGTTCTCGAACGGGTCGTTCCAGTCGTGACGCACCGCGCCCGAGATCGTTGTGTGCGTCGGCAGGTCGAGCACATATTCGGCGGCAAGGCCCAACCGCTTCTTTTCGAAATCTACGCCTGGCAGGAAAGACGCTCCGTAAGTCTCGCGCCGGTGATCCGCAGCGACGGTGAAGGTGTGGCGCTCGCCGCCGGCCAAATTCGTGTCGAGGATGGTCGTCGACTTGTAGTCGAACGTTTCGCGCGTCCCGCCGAGCTGGCTGCTTTGGGCGCCGTTGCTGAACTGGGTCAGCGTCTCATCGAACAGCTTGGCGTTGGCGGTCTGGATCCAGCGGCCATCCCAGAGTTTCAGCGTCGCCCCGATGCGTGCGGCCAGGCCCTCATGGTCCGTACGTTCGTTGCCGTCGATGACGAGGCCATAGGTCGCGGGATTGGTCGGCGGGCACGTTGAGCTAATCGGGTCGAACGTGCAGTCGAAGTCCTGCGGATCGCCGTCGACCGAGCGGCGGCCGTAGCGGACGACGCCTTCGACATTGAGGTATTCGCTGAAATCGACGCCGAACTTCGCGGTGCCGGTGAAGGCGCGGCTGCCGTCGCGCTCGGAGCCGAAGTGCGAAATGTTGTAGCCGTCGCTGCCGTAGCCCGTGGCGGTGACCGAGCCGTATACCGGGCCGACCGCGTCGCGCAGGTTGAAGCCGCCGGAATACGTGCCGAGCATTCCGCCTTCGACGCGGCCATTGAACTTCGCGCCCTTCAGGCCCTTGCCCGTGCGCGTGACGATCGAAATGACGCCGGCATGCGCGTTCGAGCCGTAGATGCCGGACTGGGGCCCGCGGATCACTTCGATGCGCTCGATGTCGTCGATCGGCACGTCGGCAAAGTCGAAGGCGAGGTTGGCGAGGGCGTTGACCTCGATGCCGTCGATCAGGACAAGCAGATGATTGTTCTCCGCGCCGCGCATGCGGATTTCCGTGACCGAACCGCGGGAGCCGGTGCGATTGACCGACATGCCGGGCACGGTGCGCAGCGCCGCCTCCAGCGACGGCACATTCTTCTCGCGCAGTTCGTTGCCGAGCAGGACCGTGACGGCCGAGCCGACGCGGTCGCTCGCCATCGGAAACTGATTGGCCGAAATGACGACCTGCGGCAGGTCGATGACCTGCGCGGCGAGGGGAGAGGCGGAGAGGGTTAGAAGTAGGGCGAGAGCAGTCCTGGACCGCATATGGGAACGCCGCATGGCGCACCTCCTTCGATTGTCGATGGATGACAAGTCGCGGAGACGCGATCGCGGAACGGACGTGAAGTCCGCGCGTCGTCATGCTCGAATTTCGGATGCCGCCCCACTACGCACCCCGCAACGGTTGACCGACATCACCGCTGCGGTTTGACCGCCCCATTCGCACGCCCCGTGCGACGGAAGGGTGACCAACTCAGGTCGGTCTCCTGGCTCGCGGGTCGTCGCCTGCTTCCTCCTTCCCGGACGCCAATCCGCGTCCAGTGGCCTTTTGGAAGAGGCTCGCCGCTTACAGTTGCGGGGGCAGCCGCGGAATTGGCCCCGGAGGACCGCACCGCGTTCCCGTGGCTTGGCCTTGCGGCCGCGCCACCTGAATTGCCCCGCCATCAAATCGTCTGGAGGTTCCGCGGTCAACCAGCGCCGACTGCCGGGCTTGTGGGCTAATTCCCACTCAACATTCAGCCCACGGCCAATCCCACGCTGGTTGCCCACATAAAAAATCGCGTTGTTATAGTAACTTAAACAAAGTTCTGGCGTTATTGTCGCGCGTGCTTATTCAGTGATTTTTGGGACAATAAGTTTGCCCCACCCAGACGGGAGTGAAGGCTGTGAGTCCGGTGATTTCGAGCGAGTTCGCGCCGTCCGCGGCCGCCAAGCGCGGCCTGCGCATCTCATTCGAGTTCTTCCCGCCGAAGACCGAGGAGATGGAGCGGACGCTGTGGGAGTCGATCGCGCGCCTCGCGCCGCTCGGCCCGAGCTTCGTTTCGGTCACCTACGGCGCCGGCGGCAGCACGCGTGAGCGCACGCACGCGACCGTCAAACGCATTCTCTCCGAGACGCCGCTTGTCCCTGCCGCTCACCTCACCTGCGTGGCGGCGACACAGGAAGAAGTGGATGACGTCGTGCGCGCCTATGCGGCGGCCGGCGTGCAGCACATCGTGGCGCTGCGCGGCGATCCGCCGGAAGGCATCGGCGCGAAATACGAGCCGCATCCGGGCGGCTACGCGTATGCGTGCGACCTCGTCGCCGGCCTGCGGCGCCTCGGCGACTTCGAAATTTCCGTCGCGGCGTTTCCGGAGAAGCATCCCGAAAGCGCGGGCTTCGATCAGGACCTCGATGCGCTCAAGCGCAAGATCGACGCCGGTGCGTCGCGCGCGATCACGCAGTTCTTCTTCACGAACGATCTTTATTTCCGCTTCCTCGACCGCGTGCGCGCGGCCGGGATCGATATCCCGATCGTGCCGGGAATTTTGCCGGTGCAGAATTTCAAGCAGGCGAAGAGTTTCGCCGAGCGCGCGGGTGCCTCGGTCCCGCAGTGGCTTGCCGACCGTTTCGAAGGGCTCGACGACGATGTCGCCACGCGCCGTCTCGTCGCCGCGCATCTCGCAGCAGAGCAGGTGCTCGGCCTCGCCGCGCAGGGCGTCAGCGACTTCCACTTCTACACGATGAACCGGGCGGAGCTCGTTTACGCGATCTGCCATCTGCTCGGCATCCGCCCGGCAGCGACGAGAGTGGCGGCATAGGGGCCTGGCGTGGCGGATTTGAAGAAAGTCGACGGGGCGGAAGTCGAGCGCGTGCTGCGCTCGCGCGCGGCCGAACGCATCCTGGTGCTCGACGGTGCCATGGGCACGATGATCCAGTCCTACAAGCTGGATGAGGCGGGTTTCCGCGGCGCGCGCTTCGACGCCTGGAACCGCGAGGTGAGGGGCAACAACGATCTCCTCAACATCACGCGGCCGGATGCGATCCGCGACATTCATCTGGCTTATTTCCGCGCCGGCGCCGATATCGTCGCCACCAATACGTTTTCGTCCACCGCCATCGCCCAGGCCGATTACGGCATGGAAGAAGTGGCGTTCGAGCTGAACGCGCAGGGTGCGAAGCTTGCGCGCGAGGCGGCGGTGCAGGCGGAGAAGGAAGACGGACTTCGCCGTTTCGTCGCCGGCGCCATCGGCCCCACCAATCGCACGGCGTCGATCTCGCCCGACGTTTCAAATCCCGGCTATCGCGCCACATCGTTCGATGAGCTCGCGAAGGCATACAGCGAACAAGCACGCGGGCTGATCGAGGGCGGGGCGGAAATCCTGCTCGTCGAGACGATCTTCGACACGCTGAACGCCAAGGCCGCGATCTTCGCCATCGAGTCTTTATATGAGGAGCTTGGCGTCCGCCTCCCGCTGATGATTTCGGGGACGATCACGGACAAGTCCGGGCGCACGCTCTCCGGCCAGACGCCGGCGGCGTTCTGGAATTCGGTTGCGCACGCAAAACCCTTCTCGGTGGGCCTCAACTGCGCGCTCGGCGCCAAGGACATGCGCGAGCATATCGCGGAGATCGGCCGGGTCGCCGACGCGCTGATCTGCGCCTATCCGAACGCCGGCCTGCCGAACGAATTCGGCGGCTATGACGAGAGCGCGGAATATATGGCCGGGCTGCTCGGCGAGTTCGCGGGCGCGGGGCTGCTCAACGTCGTAGGCGGCTGCTGCGGCACTACGCCGACGCACATCCGGGCGATTGCGGAGGCGACGGCGGACAAGCAGCCGCGCGCCATCCCGAAACTCCCGCGCCGCCTGCGTCTGTCGGGCCTTGAGCCCTTCGAACTCGTACCGGAAATCCCGTTCGTCAACGTCGGCGAGCGCACGAACGTCACGGGCTCGGCGAAATTCCGCAAGTTGATCACCGCGGGCGACTACAATGCCGCGCTCGATATTGCGCGCGACCAGGTCGAAAACGGCGCGCAGGTGATCGATGTCAACATGGACGAGGGGCTGCTCGACTCCGAAAAAGCCATCGTCACGTTCCTGAACCTGATCGCCGCCGAACCCGACATCGCGCGGGTGCCGGTGATGGTCGACTCCTCGAAGTGGTCTGTCATCGAGGCGGGCCTGAAATGCGTGCAGGGGAAGGGGATCGTCAATTCGATCTCGATGAAGGAAGGCGAGGAAGCGTTCCGGCATCACGCCCGGCTCGTCCGCCGCTACGGCGCGGCCGTCGTCGTCATGGCCTTCGACGAGAAAGGGCAGGCGGACACGCTCCAGCGCAAGACGGAAATCTGCGCGCGCGCCTACAAGATCCTGACCGAAGAAGTCGGCTTCCCGCCGGAAGACATCATTTTCGATCCGAACATCTTCGCGGTGGCGACCGGCATCGAGGAGCACGCGGGTTACGGGCTATCCTTCATTGAGGGCGCGCGTTTCGTGCGCGAGAACCTGCCGCACGCGCATGTCTCGGGTGGGGTGTCAAACCTTTCGTTCTCATTCCGCGGCAATGAGCGCGTGCGCGAGGCCATGCACGCGGTCTTTCTTTATCACGCGATCAAGGCCGGCATGGACATGGGCATCGTCAATGCCGGTCAGTTGGCCGTCTACGACGACCTCGACGCCGAACTGCGCGAGGCGTGCGAGGATGTCGTCCTCAACCGCCGTGCCGACAGCACCGAGCGGCTGCTCGCGCTCGCCGAACGCCACAAAGGCGGCGGCAAGGAAAAGAAGGAAGCCGATCTCGCCTGGCGCGAATGGCCGGTGGCGAAGCGGCTCGAACACGCGCTGGTGCTGGGCATCACGGAATTCATCGAGGCCGATACGGAAGAGGCCCGGCAGGCTGCGGAGCGCCCGATCCATGTCATCGAAGGCCCGCTGATGGCGGGCATGAACGTGGTCGGCGATCTGTTCGGCTCGGGCAAGATGTTCCTGCCGCAGGTCGTGAAGTCGGCGCGCGTCATGAAGCAGGCGGTTGCTTACCTCATGCCCTTCATGGAGCAGGAGAAGCTCGAGCGGGGCATCGACGAGAACCGGAGCAACGGCAAGATCGTGCTCGCGACCGTGAAGGGCGACGTGCACGACATCGGCAAGAACATCGTCGGCGTCGTGCTCCAGTGCAACAATTACTCGGTGGTCGATCTCGGCGTCATGGTGCCGGCGCAGAAGATTCTGGAGACCGCGCGCGCGGAGAAGGCCGACATCATCGGCCTCTCCGGCCTGATCACGCCGTCGCTCGACGAGATGGTGCATGTCGCCGAGGAGATGGAGCGCGAGGGCTTCGACCTGCCGCTCCTGATCGGCGGCGCGACCACGAGCAAGGTGCACACGGCGGTGAAGATTTCGCCACGCTACCACAAAAGCCAGGCGATGCATGTCATCGACGCGAGCCGCGCGGTGGGCGTCGTGTCGAGTCTTCTGAACCCGGAAGGGCGCATGCGCACGATGGCACAGGTGAAGGCCGAGTATGGCAAGATCGCCGAGACGCATGCGCGCGCGCAGAACGACACGCGGCGCCTGCCGATCGCCGAGGCGCGGGCGAAGCGCTTCGCGCCCGACTTCAAGGTCTACGCGCCGCCCAAGCCGACCGTCCTCGGCACGAAGAAATTCGAGCGCTACGATCTCAGCCAGCTCGTGAGCGTGATCGACTGGACGCCGTTCTTCGCGACCTGGGATTTGCAGGGACGTTTTCCCGCAATCCTCGAAGACAAGAAGATGGGCGAGGCGGCGCGGCAGCTCTACGAGGACGCGCGCGAAATGCTTGCGCGCATCGTCGAAGAGAAATGGCTGACCGCGCAGGGCGTGATCGGCTTCTTCCCGGCGAATACCGTGGGCGACGATATCGTTGTGTATAAAGACGAGGTGCGGGAGGAGCCACTGACGCGGCTGCATACGCTGCGTCAGCAGATCCCGCGCCGTGACGGCCGTGCCTGCATGGCGCTCGCCGATTTCGTCGCGCCGGCCGAGAGCAAGGTTGCCGATTACGTCGGCGCTTTCGTCGTGACCGCGGGCATCGGCGAGGTCGAGAAATCCGAGCAGCT
>JAICQA010000273.1 GCA_025929595.1 Xanthobacteraceae bacterium | reverse complement strand
CTCCACGACGAGAAAGTGAAGCTCGCGCCGCAGCGCATCGCTTCGCGATGGCGTGGCGATGCATCCGGTGTGATCGGCGTCACATGTTGAACGCGCGCTAAACAAACCGTTCAGACGCGCTTCAAGCAAGCTCGAATAATCCCACGCGATCCGCAACGGGCATGAAGTCCGCTGCAATCGGTGCAACGAATCAGGAGAGAAAAATGACGTTCATGTCTCAAGTGAAGTCCGGCCGGTCGCGGCTGCTCGCCGCCGCCGCAATCGTTGTCGTGTTCGGATCGCCGGCGCTTGCCGCGCCGACGCTCAACTTTGCGATCCACACGAGCCAGTTCTCGAAGCCGACGATGGAATTCGAATATCAGGGCGGCAAGTATGTGTGGAAACAGCAGGCCATCAACACGCAGTTCTCGGCGAGTGCGAATACGAATGACAACGATCTTATTTGGCTTGGGCCGCTCAGGATCCAGACGCTCGGTGTCGGTGGCAGCGCGCACTTCGATGGCAACGTGCCGATCGACGTGAAGTCGTGGTCGCAGAAAGGACCGATCACCTTTCCGGTCAACTTCCTGAGCGTCTATCAGGCGGGCTTCGCGAGCTACTGCGACGCGAACGGAGTCATCGGCAAGCCCGTCGTCAATGACGGCCTGTCGATCCTTTACAGTGTCTGGCAGGCATATGGCGAAAAGCCCAAGATTGGTGACGTGCCCGAGGAGGTTCAGCAAGGCGCGGGCGAATATGACGGCCCGCGCGCGACCAAGAACATCAACATGCCGATGACAGTGGTGTGCCTGCCGAAGCCCGCGCGTGAGGTCGCGCGTCCGGGCGGCGTGAAGCAGGAGACGCCCGACTTCAAGGTGAAGACGATCGCGCTCAACTACGGCGGCGCGGCGCCGACGAAGCCGAACCCGACCACCGAGTGCAAGACGGCGAAGCTGACCGTCACGCTGAACACGACGAAGGCGGGCAACGCGCGCTTCAAGCTGCACAAGAAAGTCGGCAACGGCCCGATCCAGACGAAATCGTTCGATGCGTGGGCGAGCTTCGACGGCAATGCGCACTTCGTCGCGAGATATCATGAATACGTCCAGGTCTCGCAACTGACTGTCGTGCAGGCCATGGCCGAGGATCTCGTCAATCCGGTCGGCCTCAGCACCGGCTGGAAAGACGTGACGCTTCGGTGCGAAAACGCCAATGGCGGGTACGCCGGCACGCCGGGTAACGCCAACCCGGACAACGGCAACTTCCCGCGCCAGCCGAAGCGCGTGTTCGACGGAGCGAAGAACCTTGCGCCGACGACGGGCAACGCCAACCCGGACAATCGCAATGCTCGGCAGCCGTTCAAGCCCGTGATCGCGCCGGCAAAGCCGATCAAGACCGCGCCGGCCCCGCGTCCGCAGCGCGACACGCGCTTCATCGGAACGGCGATCCAGCGCACGCAGTAAGGCAATCACAACAATAGAGCGCGGCGGCCGGGGGGAGCTTCGGCCGCCGCGCGATGGCCGTCCCGGGGAGCGGGAACGGCAGGAGTCCAGGGCCGGGTCACGGTCGGCCTGTCTCCGTTCCGGTGAGCGCGGCCCATTCAGGCCGCGCCCGAATTCACCAGGGTAGGATCACGTCAAGCACCTGCTGTCCGTATCGTGGCTGCTGCACGTCGGTGATCTGGCCGCGGCCGCCGTAAGCGATGCGGGCCTGCGCGATCTTGGTCGACTCCAGCGTATTGTCGGACTCGATGTCTTCCGGCCGGACGATTCCGCCGACGATCAGTTCGCGCAGCTCATAGTTCACGCGAATTTCCTGCCGGCCTTCGATCACCATGTTGCCGTTCGGCAATACCTGCGTGACGACGGCGGCGACATTGGTGCGCAAGTCTTCCGAGCGGTTGACCGAGCCTTTGCCTTCCGTGGTCGCGGTCGAATCTGTCCCGATCACCTTGCCGGGGATCGGCACCTTCTTGAGAACCGGCAGCTTGCTCAGGCCGAGGATGTCGGTGACGTTCGCATCCTCCTCCGACTTGCGGCTGCGCTTGGTCTCGTTGTCGATCTCCGCCTTGTCGGCGATACGGACCTTGACCGTGAGGATGTCGCCGACCTGATGCGCGCGCTGATCCTTAAAGAAGGCGCGCGAGCCCGCCCGCCACAGCGAATTCGGATTGTAAGCGGCCGGCACCGGATCCGGCATCGGCATGTGAACGGGGCGATAGCCCTGCGCGGTGGTCGGATTGTCGATCGCCGACAACGCGGGTGTGGCGCCGATATTGGCGAAGCGATCGGCGGCGCTGCAGCCGCCGAGGAGTGAAGCCGCGAGGCCTGCGGTGGCAACGATACGGAAGCGCGAACGAATGGACATGGCGGCCTCGGGTACTGAACGGATGGGATTGCGGGGCGTGTTCATCGGATTGCTCCGCTCATCGTGGCGGCGGCGGCGACGGTGCGGCCACGGCCGACGACGACCGTGCCGGGGCCGCGCACCGTCGCTTGCAGCACGCGCTTGGAATGCGGATTGAGGACGTCGATCGTGTCGCCTTCGGCGCCGGCGGCGAGTGCCTTGCCGCGGGTCGTGAGCGTGATGCCGGGCACCTCAAAGACAATCGTCACGGCGTCGTTGCGGCCGACGAGGTCGGGCTTCATGAGGTCGGCGGGACGGAGCGAAGCGCCGGCGCGCAGCGCGCGGCGTGCGGCCTGTCCGACGACAAGGGCGGGCCGGCCCAGTGCGTCGGGTGCGGCCTCGCTGCGCGGCAGGCGCTCGACCAGAATGTCCGTGTCGCGGAGCATCTCACCGCGCGCAACGTTGCGAGCGAGCACGACCACTTCCGCTGTCTCCTGAACGATGCCGGAGAGGCGCAGCGGCTGTTTGCGCAGGCTCATGCTGCCGGGCACTTCGACAATGCCGTCGAACCGGAACGTGTGCGGATCGTAGGCGAATTGCGCAATGCGGGCGGCACCGCGCGCGTCCGGTTCGACCTGGAGCGAGCGAACTTCGCGGTCGAAGCGGACCGAAACATCCTCGACCTTTGCGAGACCCAGGTGACGCTGTGCGGCCTCGGCAACGGCGCGCTCAAGATCGGCGAGTGTCACAGTGCGCGCGGCGCGGATGATCGTAACTTCGCTCAGTCCGCGCGTGTCGAAATGGGCGATGCCGTTCTGGCGGGCGGCTTCGATGATGCGGAAGGTCTGGATCGTACCGACGGCGCCCAGTTCAGGTGCGTAAAAAACCGGCACGGAAGCCACGTCGCCGGCGTTCTCCAGGAGGTCGCCGAGGCGCACGGTTTCGTGTTGCACAGTGGTTTCGGATTTCAGGGCCGGCACGGGCGCCGCGGCGGGAGTGGCGCCGGCGTTGCGGGCGTTGAAGATCAGCAACGCGAAAAATGCGGCGAGGAAGACGATGAGCAGGCGGTTCGACATGGTCATCCTCCCTCAGCGCATCATCTGCGTGGTGGATTGCAGCATCTCGTCGGCGGCACTCACGACGCGGGCGTTCATCGAGTAAGCGCGCTGGGCGGCGATGAGATCGGAGATTTCGGTGACGGAATTGACGTTCGCCTGCTCGAGATGACCTTGCAGCAGGTTGCCGAAGCCTTCGGTGCCCGGTGTGCCGTCCTGCGGCGCACCGCTCGATGCGGTTTCGAGGAACAGGTTGTCGCCGATCGGCTGCAGGCCCGACTTGTTGACGAAGCGCGCGAGCTGCAACTGGCCGATGTCGCTCGGAGCGGTCTGGCCCGGCTGCATGACCTGCACGAGCCCTTGCTGGTTGATCGTGATGCCCACGGCATCCTGCGGCACGGTGATGCCGGGATCGACCACGTAACCTTCGGGCGTCACCACGCGGCCTTCGGCGTCGAGCTCGAACGAGCCCGCGCGGGTGAAGGCGATGCGCCCGTCGGGCATCTGCACGCGGAAGAAGCCTTCGCCGCGGATCGTGACGTCGAGCTCTTTCTCGGTCGGCAGCACGCTGCCCTGGCTCATGATGCGCGGCGTGCCGACGACCTTCACACCGGCACCGATGTCGAGGCCGACGGGCAATCGCGTGCCCTGATCG
>JAICQA010000020.1 GCA_025929595.1 Xanthobacteraceae bacterium | reverse complement strand
TCCGCAACGCGATCCTCGAAGCCGGCAAGGACTTCGGCATCGTGCAGGTCGGCGCCCGCGCTTACGCGACCAACACGCTCGAGTCCGGCTGGATCCCGTCGCCGGTCCCCGCGATCTACTCCGGCGACAAGCTCAAGGCTTATCGCGAGTGGCTGCCGATCACGAGCTATGAAGCGAACGCCGGGCTCGGCGGCAGCTTCGTCTCGAAGAATGTCGAGGACTACTACACGACCCCGTATGAGCTCGGCTACGAGGGCTTCACCAAGTTCGACCACGACTTCATCGGCAGCGACGCACTGAAGGCGATGGAAGGCAAGGTGAATCGCACCAAGGTGACCTTCGCCTGGAAGGACGAGGATGTCGTCAAGGTGTTCGCATCGATGTTCGCGCCCGCGGGTCAGAACTACAAGTTCATCGACCTGCCGCTCTCCAACTATGCGTCGAGCTCCTTCGACTCGATCATGAGCGGCGGCAAGGTGGTCGGCGCTTCCATGTTCTCCGGCTACAGCTTCAACGAGCGCAAGATGCTCTCGCTCGGCTTTGTCGAGGAGCAGTTCGCCAAGCCCGGCACGCAGCTCACGCTGGTATGGGGCGAGGAGAACGGCGGCACCAAGAAGACGACCGTCGAGCGCCACAAGCAGCTCGAGCTCAAGGTTGAGGTCGGCCCGACGCCCTATGCCTCGCAGGCGCGCGAGACCTATCACCAGGGCTGGCGCACCGCGAAGGCGAGCTGATTACGCCCGCCCCATAGCGAAAGAGAGAATAAGCCCCCGTGCATAAGCACGGGGGCTTTTTGTTTTCGCCATGCTCTTGACCGTGTAGGGCGATTGCCCTACTAAATAGGGCGAACGTCCTACGGCTATGCGGGAGTGACTTGGCTCTATGAGCAACAGAACGACCCGCGATCAGATCGTCGAAGCCGCCGACCGGCTGTTCTATCGGGGTGGCTACGAGCACACGTCGTTTTCCGACATTGCCGATGTCGTGCAGATTTCGCGCGGAAATTTTTACTACCATTTCCGAACCAAGGACGAGATTCTGGACGCCGTCGTCGGCGCGCGTCTCGCCGCAACCCGACGGATGCTCGATCGATGGCAGCTCGAGGGGGAGACCCCCGCGGATCGCATCCGGAGCTTCATTGATATTCTGATCGACAACCGGGCCGACATAAAGCGTTACGGCTGCCCGGTCGGTACGCTGTGCACGGAGCTCGCGAAGCTCGATCATCCCTCGCGGCCCGAAGCGAACGAGCTGTTCACGCTGTTTCGCACCTGGCTGCGCAGGCAGTTCGAGTTGCTCGGCCGCAAAAGGGACGCGGACGCGCTGGCGATGCATCTCCTTGCCCGCACTCAGGGAGTCGCCACGCTGGCAAGCGCCTTTCGCGATGAGAAGTTCATCCGGCAGGAAGCCAGGCAGCTGCACGAATGGTTGCAATCACAAACCGAAGACACAGCGCGCGCCGCGACTCGGTGATCGCGCGCCAGAAGGAGGACGACCCGCGATGTTCATCGTGCTGCTCAGGTTTTCCGGCGACAAAGGCCGCGCCGCCCGGCTTATGGACGGCCACAAGGCATGGATCAAAAGTGGGTTGGACGACGGCGTATTCCTGCTGGTCGGGACGCTTCAGCCCAATCTGGGCGGCGCGATCGTGGCGCAGAATGCCTCGCTGTCGGAGCTGCAGCGTCGGGTGAATGATGATCCGTTCGTGGCGGAAAAAATCGTGACCGCAGAAATTCTCGAAGTCGCGCCATCGAATGCCGATGACCGGTTGAAATTTCTCCTTGGCTGAGCGGCTTTTCGTCTCCGGGAGCCGACCGAGGGCAGCAGGCGATGGGGCGGCTATGTGATGGAATCAGGATCGAGCGCGCCTAAGACGTTCAGCGCGGTCCTTTTCTTCATACTGACCGAACCCATGTAACAGCGCCGAGGCGGGTGCGAATATGATGGAGCGTATAAGCAAAACCTGGAACTTCTGACCATTCAAAGTCGTTACCCTGATTGGCCCAATGCGTCTTGCGGCCGGGTCGCGGCGTAAGAGTAGAAGCGGGGAGAGAGCCGATGAGCCGTTCATCCCAACGATTGCGCTCGGATGCCGACGCTGTGAGCCGGGAGCGCTGGATCGACGCGTTCCGCATGGTTCGTGCCGAAAGCGACCGTCGCGCGGCTCCGCTGTCGGCGGAGGACCAGCAGATCCAGTCGATGGCGGATGCGAGCCCCGCCAAATGGCATCGCGCGCATACGACCTGGTTCTTCGAGCAGTTTGTGCTCGCGCCGAACGTCCCCGGCTACGAGCCCTTCGACGAACGCTTCGCCTTCCTGTTCAACTCATATTATGTCGCCGCCGGCCCGCGCCACGCGCGGCCGAAGCGCGGCCTCATCACACGGCCGACGGTCGAAGACGTCGCCGCCTATCGCGCGCATGTTGACGCTGCGGTCGAACGCCTCATCGAGGAAGCGACGCCCGCGCAATTCGAAGCGATCGCGCCGGTGCTGGAGATCGGCCTGCACCACGAGCAGCAGCATCAGGAACTGATCCTCACCGACATCCTGCACGCGTTTTTCCAGAATCCGACCGATCCCGTTTACGACGCGGCATGGTCGATGCCGAAGGGCTCAAGCGCGAACGAATATGTGCCGCTGCCGGCCGGCATCCATTTCATCGGTCACAAGGGCGACGGCTTCCATTTCGACAACGAGACGCCCGCACATCGCGAGCTGATCGAGCCGATGAAGATCCGCCGCTCATTGGTCACCAACGGCGAGTGGCTCGAATTCATGCAGGACGGCGGATACGCGACGCCGTCTCTCTGGTTGTCGGACGCGGCGGCCGTCGTACAGTCCGAAGACTGGCGGGCGCCCGCTTACTGGGAAGAGAAGGACGGCGCGTGGTTTGCGTTCGGACTTGGTGGATCGCGGCCCGTCGATCCCGACGCGCCGGTTTGTCACGTCAGTTACTACGAGGCCGACGCCTTCGCGCGCTGGGCGGGCAAGCACCTTCCGACTGAATCAGAGTGGGAGGTCGCCGCGCGCGGCGAGTTGCTTGGCGATGCCTACGGCATCGTCTGGCAATGGACGCGAAGCGCCTATCTTCCCTACCCCGGCTATCGCGCGCCCGAAGGCGCGATCGGCGAATACAACGGCAAGTTCATGGTCAACCAGATGGTGCTGCGCGGCTCATCGGTCGCGACTCCGCAAGACCACGCTCGCGTCACCTATCGAAATTTCTTCTATCCACCGCACCGCTGGCAGTTCACCGGACTCCGGCTCGCCGAATACGGCGCGTGATTGCATCGACAGGAGAGCCCATGACGTCGCTCGCAACGATCCTGACCCGTTCCCACACCGAGGAAGAGGCGCGCGAATCCTTCGCTCGCGACGTGGTCGTCGGGCTGACCGCGTCGCGCAAGACGCTGCGGCCGAAATATTTCTACGACGAGGAAGGCTCGCGTCTGTTCGAAGAGATCACGCAGGTTCCCGAATACTATCCGACCCGCACCGAGATCGGCATTCTGGAAGATAAGGGCGCAGAGATCGCCCAGCTCATTCCGGCTGGCGGCGCGCTGGTGGAATTCGGCGCCGGCTCCTCGGTGAAGATTCGAATCGTGCTCGATGCGCTCGACAAACTCGCCGTCTACGTGCCCGTCGATATTTCGGGTGAGTTTCTGGCGGAGCAGGCGGAGGCATTGCAGGAGGATTTTCCGAAACTGAAAGTGCGCCCGGTCGCGGCCGATTTCACCAGGCCCTTCGAGTTGCCGCATGAAGCGCGCAATCGCCCGCGCATCGGCTTTTTCCCGGGCTCCACCATCGGCAATTTCGACCCTCCGGAGGCCGAGAGTTTCCTGCGACACGCCGGTCGCATACTCGGACCCGGCGCGCGGATGATCGTCGGCGTCGATCTCGTGAAGAACCGGCACGTGCTGCGCGCGGCCTATAACGACGCCGACGGCGTCACGGCGGCCTTCAACCTCAATCTTCTGCGCCGTATTAACCGCGAGTTGGGCGGCAATTTCGATCTCGACGGTTTCGAGCATCGCGCCGTCTTCGACGAGGGCAAGAGCCGCATAGAGATGCATCTCGTCAGCCGCAGCCGCCAGCGTGTTTCGATATGCGGGAAGAAGATAGAATTTGCCGCCGGCGAAACGATCCACACCGAATGCAGCTATAAATACACGATCGAGTCTTTTGGCGAACTCGCCGTCCGCTCCGGCTGGAGCAGTGTCGAGAGCTGGACCGACAAACGCGACTGGTTCTCGGTGCATGTCCTCGCGCTGCGCGACAAGGCGCATTGACTTCGAGAGATGACATTCCTCTCCGGGCGCACTAAAAAGCCCCGGAACGAGGGGGAATAGTCCATGAAAATCGTTGGTTTCGAGGCCTCGGGCGGCCTGCGGCTTGGCGTGATCGAGGGCGATCAGGTGATCGACTTGCAAGCGGTGGACGCCAATCTGCCATCCGACCTGCGCGTCATTTTGCAGAAGTCGGGCGACCTTTCCCATCTCGGCGATCTCGCCAGGCGCGCGCCTGCTCAAGCACGGGTGCCGCTCAAGGGTTTGAAATACGCGCTGCCCGTCGCCAATCCCGGCAAGGTGGTCTGCCTCGGCCTCAATTATCTCGAGCACGTCAAGGAAGGCCCGAACCGCGACAACATCCCGAAATTTCCGACGATCTTTATGCGCGCGAACTCTTCGCTCATCGCGCATGAGCGCGCGATGCTCCGTCCGCGCGTGTCGGAAACCTTTGACTTCGAGGCCGAGCTCGTCATCATCGTCGGCAAGCGCGTGAAGCATCTCACGATGCAGAACGCATACTCCTGCATCGCCGGATTCTCCTGCTTCAACGACGGCTCGATCCGCGAATTTCAGCGCCGCACGACGCAGTGGGATATGGGAAAAAATTTCGACGCCACCGGTGGCTTCGGCCCGTGGATGGTGACAGCCGACGAACTGCCGCCCGGCGCCAAAGGCCTCAAGATCGAAAGCCGCCTCAACGGTCAGGTCATGCAGTCGGACAACACCGACAACATGATGTTCCCGATCGCCGAGACGCTCGTCGACGTGACACAGGGCATGACGCTCGAGCCGGGCGATCTCGTCGTCACCGGCACGCCGTCCGGCGTCGGTCATGCGCGCAAGCCGCCGGTCTGGATGAAGAACGGCGACACGATCGAGATCGATATCGAGAACGTCGGCATCCTCAAGAACCCGATCGTCGACGAGAAGTAGGCGATTGCGTCCTTAGCGCGCCTCAGATTATCCCTCATGACCGGGCCGCGCGAAGCGCGTGACCCGGTCGTCCAGAGCAACGTTGCACGGCCGTCTGGATGCGCGGGTCAAGCCCGCGCATGAGGGACCAGTATTTGTCATTCCTTGCGAGCAACGCGCAGCGTCGTGAGACACGGGATCCAGGATCACCGACCGGTTCCGGCGCTCCTTCTCACGCGCTCAGTACGCGCAGCCGCGCGGGGTTCTCTTGCCTGCCACGGCATTGTACGCTCTGGAGCGATGAATATCGACGTCGCCCAGACGCTGCAGCGGGGCCGCGACTCGTTCGGGCGGCGTAGTTGGGATGAAGCGTTCAAAACCCTTGCGAGGATTGACGGTGCGGTGCCGCTCGGCGCCGACGATCTCGAACGCGCGGCGACGGCCGCCTATCTGACGGGACGCGACCAAGATTATCTGAAATTGCTGGAGAGGGCGCATCGCGCGCATCAGGATGCCGGCGAACGCGAGCGCGCTGCTCGCTGCGCGTTCTGGCTCGGCCTGCGGTTCGTCTTCCGCGGCGAGATGGGTCCCGCGACCGGCTGGTTCGGTCGCGCCCACCGTTTGATCGAGGAGCACGAGCGCGACTGCGTCGAGCGGGGCTATGTTCTGCTGCCGCTTGTCGAGCAGCACCTTATGGCCGGCAAGCCTACCGCTGCCTACGAAGCGGCAGCGAACGCGCTCGCCATCGGCACCAGGTTCCACGACCCCGATCTCGTCGCGATCGCTCTGCATCTCCAGGGCAGGGCGCTGCTCCGCGAGCGGGAGGTGGAGCGGGGCCTGGCGCTGCTCGACGAAGCGATGGTGGCCGTTGCTGCGGATGAGCTTTCGCCCATCGTGACCGGCCTGATCTATTGCAGTGTGATCGACGCCTGCCAGCAGGTCTGCGCGTTCGGTCGCGCCGGCGAGTGGACCGCCGCGCTCGCCTCATGGTGTGCTGAACAGCCTCAGCTCATCGCCTTCACCGATCGATGCCTCGTGCATCGCTCGGAGGTCATGCAATTGCATGGCGCCTGGGACGACGCGATTGCTGAGGCGCAGCGCGCCTGCACGCGACTCGGGCCGAAGGACGACCGGCGCGCCGCGGCCGCCGCCTATTACCAGCAGGGTGAGGTTCACCGGCTGCGCGGCGATTTCGAATCCGCTGAGACCGCATACCGCGAGACCAGCCAATGGGGCGGGGATCCGCAGCCGGGCCTCGCCCTGCTGCGGCTGGCGCAGGGACGGACCGACGCCGCAGCGGCCGCCATACGCAGGAGCGCCGGTGCCACCGCGGACCCGTTTCGGCGCGTGCGACTCCTCCCCGCACAGGTCGAGATTATGCTCGCCGCGCACGACCTCGCTGAGGCGCACACCGCCTGCCGCGAACTTGAGGAACTCACCCTCGCCTACGGCACCGACGCGCTGCGGGCGCTGGCGGCGCACGCTCGCGGGATTGTCGAGCTGGCGGAGGGTAAGCACCGGGAGGCGCTCAATTCGCTGCAAACTGCGCAGCGCGGCTGGCACGAATTCGACGTGCCATACCTTGCCGCCCGTGCCCGCGTCGAAGCGGCGCTCGCCTGCCGCGCCCTTGGCGACGACGAGGGGGCTGGAATGGAGCTTGACGCGGCGCGCGTGGTGTTCGAACGGTTGGGCGCCGGGCCCGACGTCGCCCGCATTGACGCGCTCGCTCGCGGCAGACCGACGGGTCAATCCCACAGCCTGACGACACGCGAGCTGCAGGTGCTCCGCATCCTGGCTTCGGGAAAGACGAACAAGTCGATCGCGCGGGAGCTTTCCCTGAGCGAGAAGACGGTCGATCGGCATGTCAGCAATATATTCAACAAGCTCGATGTGCCGTCGCGCGCGGCCGCGACCGCCTACGCTTACGAGCACAAGCTGATCTAGTGTCCCGGACCCGAAGTTCGCACGACTGCTCAGCAACCACTTTTGCGAACTTCGGGTCCAAAGGGACACTAGAATCATCAAGGTGCTAGTGTCGCTTTGGTTCGGAAGTTCGCTTCAGAGCAAGCTGACAATTCAGGCGAACTTCCGAACCGCGACACTAGCCGGTGGGTAGAATTACCCATGGCCGCTTCGCGCAGGCTATGGGGACTTCTGCCGATGCGCGATGCGCGATCTAGCGCGACAAACGACAAACCAAAGGACTTACGACGCCCACCGCGTCCGGTCATCGGAGGTTTGTCATGTCCCGTCCCGAACAACGCGTACGAGTCGCCGGCGTCTGGCTTGCGCTCGCCTCGATCACATTAGTGCTTGCGCTTGCGTTTCATGGACCGCCGTCTCCCGACCTCGGCATGCAGATGATGCACATTGCCGACGGCTCGCTGCGGTGGTCGATCGTGCATTGGGCCGCCGCCGCTTCCCTGTCATCCTTCGCCGTTGCCGCCTTGATCGTGCTCACGGCCGATTCCCGTCTCACGCAGGACTGGCTGACCCTGTCGGCATGGGCGTTGCTGCCCGTGGGCGCCCTATGGACGACGAGTACTGCCGTGGCCGAAGCCACGGTGATTTTCGACGCCGCGATCGCGGGCGACCGCCAGGTCTTTGATCCGTGGTGGAAGTATGCAGAAGGCAGAGCCAACGGCTTTGCCGTCATGGCGCTGGCATTCACCGCCATCGCCGCTAACGAGGCGCGCACCGCGCACGGTGGCACGCCACTTTGGGCGTCGCGCACCGCCGCTGTCGCGGGCGCCGCGTCTTTTGTCGGCTGGGTGCTCGGCAGTTGGCTGGACTTGCCGTTCGGCGCGCCGATCTGGCTCGTCGGCTCGATCGTGATGTGCCTATGGCTTGCCTGGTTCGGCCTGACCGTGGCGCGCGTCGAGGCTGGCCGGGCAAGCATCCGACGGGACGCACCGTCCGGTGCTTAGGAAAGGAGGAATTCCATGACACAGCAAATGACACAGCAAATCTTCGGCAAGTCCTACGGAGAAACCCCCGCCGAGAATTATGAGCGCTTTTTTGTGCCCGCCATCGGTGCGCCGATGGCGGACGATCTGATCGGCATTGCGGACATTCGACCGGGCGAGCGTGTGCTGGATGTCGCGTGCGGCACCGGCGTCGTGACGCGGCTCGCGGCGAAGCGCGTCGGTGCCGGCGGTGCGGTTGCCGGCCTGGACGTGAACCCGGGCATGCTGGCGGTGGCTCGTTCGCGGACCTCGCCGGGCATGTCGATTGACTGGCACCAGGCGAGTGCGGAATCGATGTCGCTTCCGGATCAGGCCTTCGACGTCGTTCTCTGCCAGATGGGTCTCCAGTTTGTCTCCGACAAAGCCGCTGCGTTGCGCGAAATGCGGCGGGTTCTGGATGCTGAGGGACGCGTCTTCGTGACAGTGCCGGGGCCGAAGCCGCCGATGTTCGCGATCATGGCCGATGCGTTGGGCCGTCACCTAAATCCGAAAGCCGCTGCCTTCGCGAACGTCGTGTTCTCGCTGCACGACGCCGACGGACTCACCAAACTCATGCGGCGCGCCGGCTTCCGGGAAATCGATGTTCAGGCGAAACCCAAGACCCTTCGTCTCCCGCCACCGGCCGACTTCCTGTGGCAATACCTCTACAGCACGCCGCTCGCGGAAGCGGTCGTTCAGGCCGGGCAGGAAAAACGCGGTGCGCTGGAACGGGACATCTGCATGCAGTGGCAGGAATTCACAGTGAACGGCTCCATGTCGCTTCAGGTGGGTATGACGACGGCGACCGCGCGGAAATAGATCGTGAGATTCCGCCGTCCACCGGTATATGCCGGCCGGATGGCGGATCCGGGTCTGGCTGGAATGACAGAACGATTCGCGTTTTGCCGCGAAATCGCGCCGAAGCAACTGAAATCGCTTACGAATAAAAACTCTTTCGATCCCTTTTCCCCGTCGATTCCACCGGCGTTAAAGTGCGCGCGTCCTGTTCACGAGGGGCGCGCTCATGAGGCGTCTTGATCGCGGAGCAGGATGCGGCGCCTGCTGTCGTGTCTCGCAAGCACGGCACCGGGCGGTCTCGGGGCTCCGCCCGGCGGCACTAGGACCGCCTGCCAGGAGCATGGCTGACGCAAGGGCCGAAAGGCCCGCGAAAGCGCGGCCCGGACCGAAGAGACGTCGCGACGGAGCGCCGTGAGGCGAAGCGCGTCCGGCGCAGTCGATTTCGCAGTCGGCTGTGGGGCGCGACCGAAAAGGACTGTGCGCTTTCGCGGCGCTCCGTTCCCCTCATTCTCAAGCTCGGGTGCATTCGTACCGCGAGAACGCGAACGGCTGTTTGAAATCATCACCTTTGTCATCACCGGGCCGACGCGCCAATCGAAGTCGGATTTATCCGACTTCGATCACCTCTAGTTGCCGAACTCGGGCAAGCCCGAGTTCGGATGAGCGGAACGCGAGCCGTCTTTGGCGCGGCGAGACCCGGTGATCCATCATGAACTTCAGCGGATGGGGACGGGCCGTATGGATGCCCGGGTCGAGCCCGGGCATGACGAATAAAAAAGTGAAGCTTACGTGCTCGCCGCGTCGACCGCGGCGAGCAAGTCCGTCTTCTGTTGATCGCTCAACTCGTCGAGCGGCGGGCGCACGCGCGCCCAGTCCGGCTTGCCGCCGCGCGCGGCGAGGATCGCCTTCACGCCCGGAATCCAGCCGAATGGCGAAACCGCGGCACGGATCGCGGAGGCCTTCTTGTGCAGGTCGAGCGCGTGCTCTCCCTGCCAGCCGTCGTAAAGCGCGCGGCATCCCGCGACGTTCATATTCGCCGTTGCCGAAATGATGCCCGCCGCACCCTTGCGCATCCCGTGCAGCAAGAGCGACTCGCTCGACGGAAACACCGCGAAGCCCGGAAAGCGTTCGAGCAGCGTGTCGAGATAGTCCTCGTCGCCCGAGCTGTCCTTCAAGCCGACGATCGTGTCCGGGAAATCCTGCAGCAGCAGTCCGACGAGCGCCGGCGACCAGCGGACCGTCGTCATCTGCGGGAAGTTGTAGAGATAGAGCGCGAGCCGCTTGTCGCTCATGCGCTTGATGATCTCGGCGACATAGGCATAGAGCCCTTCGTCGCTCACATTCTTGTAATAGAAGGGTGGCAGGAGCAGCACGCCGCGCACGCCGAGCGCCACCGCGTGGCGCGTCAGCCGCACCGTGTCGCCCATTGACGACGTGCCGGTGCCGGGCAGGAGTTGCAGCGGCGAGACGCCGGCTTTCACCAACCGCTCGAGCGTCATCTCGCGCTCGCCAAGATCGAGCGAATTCGCCTCGCTCGTGGTGCCGAGCACCGCCAGGCCGTGCGCGCCGTCAGCCAGCAGTTGCTGGCAATGCGCGATGTAGCGGTCGAAGTCGATCGCGAGATTGGCGCGGAACGGCGTTGCCGCCGGGACCCAAACGCCGCTGGCCGCTTCCGGTCTGACTGCGCCGTCGGGCGCGGGTGCCGCATGTTTCAGTTCGAGCACAATGAGCCTCGCTGCGTTTGCGCTATTTTTTTCGAATCCGGAACACGATCAAGTCCGTCTGCTGGTCGGTGTGGAGAAGCGCGTCACCGGTTTCCCGCAGCAAATTCGGGATGTCGATCCCGGCGAGCGGATCGGTGCATTCGACCACCAGTTCGTCGCCCGAGCCCAGCCGGGTCAGCGCCTTGCGGGTCTTGAGGGCGGGCAGGGGACACTTCAGGCCCCGCAGGTTCAGACTGGTCTCGGCCATGGAGCGGATATAGCAGGATTCACGGTTTTGGAGCCTTTGCTACCGGCGTCCGGCCCCTTCGGCTAGATAGGTAGCATGAACCCTCCGGAGACATTGCAGCGCATTACCCGCCTCGCGCCGCTCGCCGAGATCGTCGCGCGCCTGAATGATGCGGCCGCGCCGGTCGCCGCGCGGAACGTGGAGCCCGTTGCCGCGGTCGGCTCGATCCTCGCAGCCGACGCGATGGCGGCGAAGGATGTACCGGCTTCAGCCTGCGCGCTGCGCGACGGCTGGGCCGTGGCATCGGAGCGCGTGATCGACGCCGGCCCCTATGCGCCCGCGCCGCTCGATCCGGCTCCCATCTGGGTTGAAGCGAGCCAGCCGATGCCGTCCGGCACGGACGCCGTTCTGCCGGTAGATGCCGTCGCAATGACCAGGACAGGTGCGGAGGTTCACGCCGCCGCTGCGCCTGGCGAGGGCGTGATGGTGGTCGGCGCCGATATAGCGAATGGCACAGTGCTTCGCCGCGCCGGTCAGGTCCTGCGTCCGAGCGACGTTGCCGTGTTGGCTGCGGCGGGCATTCGGTCGGTGTCGGTACGCTCGCCGCGCGTGAAGATTTTTTCCGTCACCGTGCCGACTCGCAGCCGCGAGGATACGCTCTCGCCATTGATCGCCCGCGCGGTCGAAGCGGAAGGCTGCATCGCGCAGGTGGCGCAGGCATCGACGCTCGAAGCAGCACTCACCGATCGCGCGAGCGATATTGTCATCGGCATCGGCAGCACGGGCACCGGCAAGCGTGACGCGGCGGTGAAGACGCTTGCCCGCGTCGGCAAAGTCGAGCTGCACGGCTTCGGCATTACGCCGGGCGAGACGGCGGCGTTTGGGACGGTGGACGGCCGCGCCGTGCTGCTCTTACCCGGACGTCTCGATGCGGCCCTCGCGGCCTTTCTGATCGTCGGCAGCCAACTGCTCGCGCGTTGCAGCGGAAAGACAGAATTCAGCGCCGGTGTGCTCTTGCCGCTCACGAAAAAAGTGACGTCGACCGTCGGCCTCGCGGAATTCGTGCCGGTGCGCCGCGCAGGATCGGGGATCGAGCCGCTCGGCTCAGGAATTTTGTCGCTGCAATCATTCGCGCAGGCGGACGGCTGGGTGCTCGTGCCGCCGGAAAGCGAAGGCATGGCAGCGAGTGCAGTTGTTGAAATGAGAGCGTTCCCGTGAGCAGCGACCGCAGCAACAAGGTCACTCCTCCGTCCGATCGGCTGTTGGCGCAGATCCGCGCCGCAGCGCGCCAGGAGCAGTTCCTCGAAGTCGTGTCGCCGGAGGAAGCGCGCACGCGCTTCGAGCGCCACCTCGATCTCAAGCCGCTCGATCCCGAACGCGTGCCCCTTGCGCAATCGCTTGGCCGCGTGCTCGCGCACGACATCGCAGCGCCCATCGACACGCCGCCCTTCGACCGCTCCAACGTCGACGGCTTTGCGGTGAGCGCAGGCGACACCACGGGCGCGAGCGACGCGAGCCCGCGCCGCCTGCTCCTCAACAACGAAGTGCTCGCATGCGGTGTGGCGCCGACGCTGACCGTCGCGCCCGGATCGGCAACGACGATTGCGACCGGCGGCGTCGTGCCGCGCGGCGCCGACGCCGTCGTGATGATCGAATGGACCGATCTCGTGGAGACCGAGCGGGGTCCGGCCATCGACCTGCGGCGTACAGTCGGTCAGGGGCAATTTGTTTCTTTCGCGGGCTCCGACATCGCGCGCGGCGAAACGCTCCTGCGGCGCGGTACGCGGATCGGCTCGCGTGAGATCGGTATGCTCGCCGCCTGCGGCATGGACGGTGTCGATGTCGTTCGAAAGCCGCGCGTCGCGGTGCTGTCCACCGGCGATGAACTGGCCGAGCCCGGCAAGCCGCTACGCGCGGGCGCGGTCTACGACTCGAACGGCGCGATCATCGCCGCCGCCGTGAGCGAAGCAGGCGGCGAGCCGATATCGCTCGGCGCGCTCCCTGACGACGAAGCGAAGCTGGACGCCGCCGTCCGCAAGGGTCTCGAAAGCTGCGACCTCGTAGTGCTGTCAGGCGGCACCTCGAAAGGCGCGGGCGATCTCTCGCACGCGGTCGTCTCGAAACTCGGCCAACCCGGCATCGTCGTGCATGGTGTCGCTTTAAAGCCGGGTAAGCCGCTTTGCCTCGCAGTGATCGGAAAAAAGCCGGTGGTCGTCCTGCCGGGCTTTCCGACCTCTGCGATCTTCACCTTTCATGCTTACGTCGCGCCGGTCTTGCGCGCTTATGCGGGTCTGCCGCCGGAAGCGGCCGAGACGGTCGAGGCGACGATCCCCGTGCGCCTGCCGTCGGAAATGGGCCGCAAGGAATTCGTGCTCGTGGCGCTCGTCGCGGGCGAAAGCGGGCCGGTGGCTTTCCCGATCGGCAAGGGCTCGGGCTCGGTCACGACCTTCTCCGAAGCGGACGGCTTTGTTGAAGTCGACGCGCTCGCCGGTTCGCTCGATGCCGGCACGCGATCGACGGTGACGCTCCTCGGGCAATCCGCGCGCATTCCCGATCTCGTCGTCACTGGCAGCCATTGCGTCGCGCTCGACGCGGTGCTCGGCAAGCTCGCCGAGCAGGGATTTTCCGCTCGCCGTATCGCGGTCGGCAGCCAGGGCGGCGTGGCGGCGGCGAAGCGCGGCGAATGCGATCTCGCGCCCGTTCATCTGCTCGATCCCGCGACGGGCAAATATAATGAACACTTGCTCGAGCCCGGCCTGTCGCTGGTGCGCGGCTGGGAGCGGATGCAGGGCGTTGTCTTCCGGCAGGGCGATAAGCGCTTCGAGAGCAAGCCCGCGACCGATGCGGTGAAAGCCGCGCTTGCCGATCCCGCTTGCATCATGGTCAACCGCAACGCGGGCGCGGGCACGCGTGTGCTGATCGACAAGCTGCTCGCGGTCGCAAAACCCGCTGGCCACGGCAATCAGCCGAAGTCGCACAACGCCGTCGCGGCCGCGGTGGCGCAGGGCAGGGCCGACTGGGGTGTTGCGATCCAGTCCGTGGCCGCGATGTATGATCTCGGATTCTTGCCGCTGTCACCAGAACATTACGATTTCATTCTGGTTGAAGCGCGCCGCGAACACGAAGCCGTCAAGGCGTTCCTCGCCGCCTTGCGCGATCCGGAGGTGCGCGCAAGGATCGCGGCGCTCGGCATGCGCCCCGCCGATGCCTGATTGGGAACCGACATTCGCGCCGCCTGTTCACGAGTGATGATCGCCGGAATGTTCCGTCTTTTTCTGTTCATTTTCGCCTTGACGCTCGTGGCCGTGCCGGCCGAAGCACAGTTGCGCGGTCATGGCGGGCCGGTGCGTTCGGTCGCGGTCAGCGCCGACGGCGAAAGCGCGATCTCCGGCAGCTTCGACACCTCCGCCATCCGCTGGTCGCTCAAGCGCAATGCAGCGGAGCAAGTGCTCCGCTTCCACGAGAGCGCCGTGAACGCAGTGGCCATTCTCGGCAACGAGCGGCAGGTGACCGGAGGCGAGGACGGCAAGATTGCGATCTGGAAGAACGGCAGTCCCGTTCCCGAGCAAACCTTCGAGGGCCACACCGCGCCGATCGTGGCGCTTGCCGTCTCGCCCGACGGCAACACGATTGCTTCCGCATCCTGGGATCGCACAATCCGCCTCTGGCCGTTGAACGGTGGCGAGCCGCGCACGCTGAACGGCCACGATCAGAATGTGAATGGCGTTGCTTTTTCGCGCGACGGACAATTTTTGGTGAGCGCCGCCTATGACGCGACCGTGCGTATCTGGCCGCTCAAGGGTAGTGGCGCGCCGGTAATCGTCACCGTGCCGACGCCGCTCAACACCGTGGCGGTCGCGCCGGATGGCGAAATCGTCGCCGCCGGCGCCAACGGCCGCGTCTACTTCATCGGACCCGCCGGTGAGAAACGCGGCGAGGTCGATGTCGCCGAAATGCCGATCATCTCCGTCGCCGCCTCGCCCGATGGCGCGCTGGTCGCGGCTGCCGGCATTCGGGGCTCGGTCGGCGTGATCGACCGCAAGGAGCGGAAACTTGTCCGCACGCTGGTCGGCCCCGGCTTGCCCGTGTGGTCGGCGGCATTCTTCCCCGACAGCAAGACATTGCTCACCGGCGGCACCGACCGCATGGTGAGGCGCTGGAATGCCTTGTCGGGCGAGCATGTCGGCATGGTCGCAATGGGCGGTACGGACAGTCCGCTCGCGGCATTCGCGGGCGACCGCGGCGCGGAGGTCTATAAGGCCTGTATTGCCTGCCACACGCTCTCGCCCGATGAAGGCAACCGCGCCGGCCCCACGCTGCACGGCATTTTCGGCCGCCGGATCGCGTCGCTCCCCGGCTACAATTTCTCGCCGGCACTGAAGCAGATGGACATCGTGTGGACGAAGGAGACGGTCGCCGAACTGTTCGAAGTCGGCCCGATGAAATACACGCCCGGTACCAAGATGCCGGAGCAGCGCATCACTTCGCCCGAAGACCGCAAGGCGCTGGTGGATTTCCTCGAGAAGGCGACGACGCCGAAATAACGCTACGCCTTGCCTTCGCGCTCCGCCGCTTCGCGCTCGCGCAGATAGTCCTCGGTCGTCCGCACCTTCGGACGTTCGGGCCCGGCATAAGGATCGACCGACTGGTTCGTCATCGCGACGACGCGGCAGTCCTCGCACATTTTCAACACATCGAGCCGCTGTGGCTGACCCTTGAACATCCAATGCTTGCCTTCGAGCTTCGCCGACACGCGTTCGATCGTGCTCTTGGTGCCGAACGGCTTGCCGCACGAGATGCAGTGGAACGGCTCTTCCTGCTTGACGACGCGGGCGGGGGCGGTGACCGCGGTGAAGTCGATCTGCGGCACGAGGCTGATGACTTTCTCGGGGCAGGTCGCCTTGCAGAGCCCGCATTGCACGCAGGCATCTTCCTGGAAGCGCAGCATCGGCCGCTCGGGGTCGTCGATCAGCGCGCCGGTCGGGCAGGCCGCGACACAGGAAAGGCAGAGCGTGCAGCCCTCGACATTCACCTCGACCTTGCCGAAGGGCGCGCCGGCAGGCAGCGCGATCACGTCGACGGGCGCCGGAGCAGTGCGTTGCAGTTCGCGCAGCGCGAGCTTCATGACGTCGCGCTTCGCACCGATGGGCTGGAACGAAGCCAGCGTCTTTGCGGTCACGCCGTCGTCAACGGCGCGCAGCGCTGCGCCAAGTGCGTCGGGATCGTCGGTCTCGATCGTCGCCGCACGCCCGGTACCGAAGCCAAGGCCCGCGAGAATGGGTTCCGCAAAGCGCAGCGTACGAAGCAACGCCTCGGGGTCATGCTGCGGCTTGGCGCGCAGCAGGAAACGCACGGCCGATGCGCCGAAAGCAAACGCCGCTGCGACCGTCTCGAGTCCGACTTGCGTCACTTCGTTCACGGCAATCGGCAGGACATTCGCAGGCAGACCGTCGCCGTGTCGCGCGAGCGCGTCGATCATCGGCTCGCCATGCGCCGCGTCATGCAGGAGCACGACGGCATTCCTTCCGCCCGCTTCCCGATACGTGGTGAGGAGCGTGCGCAGTTTGCGCATGAGCGCGTCGGCGGGCGGCAGAGCGTAGGACGCAGCACCCGTCGGGCAGACCGAAGCGCAGGCGCCGCAGCCCGCACAGATATTCTCGTCGATCCGCACACGGTCGCCGTTCGGCTCGATCGCTCCGGTCGGGCAGAGGTCGAGGCAACGCGTGCAGCCGGTTTTCTTCGAACGCGAATGCGCGCACAGATGCTCGGTGAATTTAATGTAGCGCGGTTTGTCGAAGGTGCCGACGAGTTCGCCCGCCTTCAGCACGGCGCGCAATACGGCCTGCGGGTCGCCGGGATCGGCACGCACATAACCGTCGCGCAGGTCGTGCGCCGGAAAGAGCGGCGTGCCGCCCGAAAGATCGACGACGATATCGCAATTCGACGTCGCGCCGTCCCGCGCGCTGGCCCAGACAAATTTGTCGCGCGAGGAGGGGAGCGGCTGCGCGAAGTTATCGACGGTCACTTCGAATGCCCCGAGCCACCCTTTGGCATTGCGCACGGTGCCTTTGACGATCGGAAATTCCGTGATGCGCGGCGGCGAGATGTCGCCGGGCTTCGAGATCATGACCGTAACGTCGAGCCGATCCTTCAGAAGCTGCGCCGCCTCGATCGCGCGTTCATCGCGTCCGTAGATCAGCGCAACGCCGTCGCTCTCCAGACTTACGAGCGGAAAATCGGGCAGGGGCTCGGCAGCAGCGGCAATCAGCGCCGCCATTTTCGGGCCGGCCGCGGCGGCGTCGTTCGACCAGCCCGCGGTCTCGCGGATATTGACGTAACGAATGTCGGCGTCGGCGGCAGCCTCGGCTGCGATCTCGCCGAAGAGCGGCGCTTCCTGCATGCAGCCGACCGTGATCGGTTGCCCGCCCGCCAGTTCCGCCTGAAAGCGGTCTACCTCGGCCCGGCAAAGATGGCGGGCCGTCGTTACCTTTGCGCCCTTGCATCCACGCGCGATCGCCGCCGAG
>JAICQA010000458.1 GCA_025929595.1 Xanthobacteraceae bacterium | reverse complement strand
GAGGGCAAGCCAATGCGGGTCGTTACAGCAGCACAGACTGGTGCCGCGGCCGTCAACGGTGCGCGCCGCGCCGCGAGCCCGGGTGGCTTCTCGCTCGACAGCACGCAAACAGCTAGGTCGCCGACGGCAGCGGGGGCGGCACTCGGGATTCAGAGTGTCGATGCGTTGCTTGCGCTGCAAGGGATCGAGGACGCCACTGAGCGCCGGAAGCGCTCGGTCAAGCGCGGCAACTCGGCGCTGGAACTGCTCGACGCCCTGAAATTGGAAATCATCGAAGGCAGGGTCGGCATCGAAACGCTGCGGCGGCTTGAGGTCGTCCTCCAGGGCTTGTCGGAGCGCAGCGGCGAACCGGGCCTCGACGAAGTGATCGACGCAATCGGCGTGCGCGTGGCCGTGGAGCTTGCCAAGCGCCGCCCGGCGCCTGCGACCGCGGCCTGAATCCGCGCGCGGCGGAACTGCAACGGCCAAGCGTTATTCCCCCTTATCCAACAGTAATTTGTGACGGGCCGATCACGTTCTTCGGTGTTGTCGGCTGCCATCGACCCCGCTATACACCCGCGCCAACGGGGGCGTTGCGTGGGTGAGGGGACTGCCATGGTCTTGATGATGGATCGGGAGTATCGGCCTTCCGAGGACGAGCCCTTCATGAATGAAGAGCAGAAGGCGTACTTCCGCCAGAAGCTGTTGCGCTGGAAAGACGACATTCTCCGCGAGAGCCGCGAGACCATCCAGCACCTGCAAACCGAGAACGAAAATCATCCCGACATCGCCGATCGGGCGTCGTCGGAGACCGACCGTTCGATCGAGCTGCGCGCGCGCGACCGGCAGCGCAAGCTGATCTCAAAGATTGATGCCGCGCTCGCGCGCATCGATGAGGGCACCTACGGCTATTGCGAAGAAACCGGCGAGCCGATTTCCATCCGCCGGCTCGATGCGCGCCCGATCGCGACACTCTCGATCGAGGCGCAGGAGCGGCACGAGCGCCGCGAGCGGGTGTATCGGGACGAATAGACGACGCCTCTCCCTCGATAATCCCGGTATCCGCTCGTCCCCGCGAAACTTGTCCCCGCGCAGGCGGGGAGCGGGGACCCAGAATCCCGGTTCAGCACGCATTTCCTGCCTGGATTTCCGCATAGGCGAGCGAACGCTCGCCGTTCGGCGAGCTATGCGCGGGAACGAGCGGGTTGTTCATGCGCGTGTCGTGACGATGCTGAGTCGGTTCAATGCTTTAACGCGCACGGCTGCAAGTTCGATTCAGCCATCTCAGGCGGCGATTCAAGCGCCGCGGAACCAGCTCGGCGGCGCGCCAAAGCGGCGGCGGAATCGGCGGTTGAAGTAGGACAGGTCGCCAAACCCGGCCTCGAGCGCGACGGCGTTCACGGTCCAGTCTGCGTAGCTCGCGTCGGTCAGCATTCGACACGCTTTAGAGAGACGGCGGTCGAGCACGTATTCCGAGAACGTCGTTCCTTCTTCCTCGAACATCCGTTGCACCGTGCGCGGCGTTAATCCGTGGCGTGCCGCCGCGGCGTTCACGTTCAGTGCGCTGTCACCCAGATTGGCGCCGATGAAGCGCTTGATGGCCGCGAGGCGCGCCGCGCGGAGGCCGCCCCTTTCGGCGATTTCGGCGGCGTCGCGCGTGGCGCCGAGCACGAGGGCGAACAGGTCGCGGATATGGACCGCCGCGGCCTCGGGCACACCCAGCGGACCGGGCATCTGCTCGTCCTC
>JAICQA010000301.1 GCA_025929595.1 Xanthobacteraceae bacterium | reverse complement strand
CAGATGACGGGCGATCGTCGCCAGGCGGCTGCAACCGGCCCAGCACATGGCCGCGGAGTAAGTGTGCACGCGCTGGCGGCCGCGATATTCCCAGATGCCGGCGTCGGGCTCGAGCGCGTAACGCGCGGCCTTTTCGCCGAGCGGCTCCAGAAATCGGAACAGCGCTTCATCGCCCGGGCGCGGCAGGCGCTGGTCGACGAACATCGGCAGCGCCGCGAGAATGATGCTGCCATAGACATCGTGCTGCACCTGATCGACGGCGGCGTTGCCAATGCGCACCGGGCCGTTGCCGCGATAGCCGGCGAGGTCGGCGGCGACGCGCTCCGGCAGTTCTTCGGACGGCACGATGCCGTAAACCGGCTTGAGCAGTTCGTTCTCCGCCGACGCAATGCCGAGAATGAATGAGATGAAGTCCTCCATGGTGCGCGTCGCGCCGAGCCGGCTCAGCGCCTTCACCACGAAATAGGCGTCGCGCAGCCAGCAGTAGCGATAATCCCAGTTGCGCCCCGACCCGTCTGCCTCGGGGATCGATGTCGTGTGCGCGGCGACGATGCCGCCCGTCTCCTCGAAATTGCTGAGCTTGAGCGTGATGGCCGCGCGGATGATTTCCTGTTGCCAGTCAGAGGAGATCGAAAGGCCGCGTACCCAATCGGTCCAGTATTCATGCGTGCGCGTGAGAAAGTCGCGGCAGGTCGAGGCGAGCTCGCCGACGAATGGCTCGTCGGTGCCGACGACGAAATGCAGCGGGCGCGTGAGGACGAATGTGGACTCGCTTTCGATGTAGGACAGCGGCGCATCGGTCGTGAGCCGCATGACCGCGTCGCTGCCCCAGTAGGTAATATGGTTGCTGCCCATGGTGCGGCGTTCGACCGGCTGGCCGTAATTCGTGCAGGGTCTGATCCGGATGGTTATGCGGGGCATGCCGCCGACCGGCTCGACGATGCGTACAAGCTGCGGCGGCTTGGTCATCCGCCCGAAGTTGCGGAAGCGAGGCGCGAAATCCGTGATGCGGATGCTGCCGCCGCTTGTGTCGGTGAGCACCGCCTCGACGATTGCGGTGTTGCGGATATAGGCGGACCGGTTGCTCGTCATTCCGTCGAGCAACACGTCGGAGAAACCTTTCTCTTCGTTGCCGGCGACGAGACGGCAGAAGACCGGGTCGCTGTCGAAACGCGGGAAGCAGCACCACACCAGCCGCCCGTGCGGGTTGAGCAGCGCGGCGAGGCGGCCATTGCCGATCACGGCAAGATCGAGGTCGCTCATTGTTCACCCGATTTCGCGGCCATGCGGGCGAGCCACGCCCGGACATCCGCCGGCGTCGCGAAAACGCCGGTCGCGCCGGCGATCATGCGGCCGACGGAGAAGCCGGTGCCACGAACATCGGGCAGGATTGCGAACACCGCTTCGTCGGTTACGTCGTCGCCGATGAAAAGCGGGCGGCGGCCGGCAAAGGGCGGCAGTTCCATCAGCTGAAGGACGGCGGTGCCCTTGTTGAACGCGGTCGGCTTGACCTCGATCACGAATTTTCCCGGCAGCACTTCGTAGCGCGCATCGGAGAAGCTTGACGCGATGAGTGCGACCTGACGCCGGAGCTCGGGTCCAAGCTCCGGCGCGAGCCGGTAGTGCACGGCCATCGAATATCCCTTGTCCTCGATGAGGACGCCCTTGCGCGAGAGGCCGAGGAGCGGACGCCGCACGCGCTCGTCGAGCAGCAGGACTTGCGCCCGCTTTTTCGGCGAGGTCTTCATTGATGCGCGGATTTCCGCGCCGTGGCCGCCGACCGCCGGCAGCTCGAGCGGCGCAAAAATGCGGTCGATATCCTTCAGCGGGCGGCCGCTGATCAGCGCGAGCGCGCCCCCGGTCCACTTCCACAGCGTCGTGAGCGTCGCCTGCAGACTCGATGGAACGAGCACGCCCGCGGGCGTCGCCGCGAGATCGAGCAGCGTGCCGTCGATATCGAGCAGGATCGCTGTCGAGCCGAAATCGAGCGCGTCCCGGTCGAGGGGACGGGGATTGTTTCGATTTGGCTCGATGCCTTGACTGTGCGATTCTGATTTTGAAATGCTGATTGAGCCCACGGTTTTGATGCCGAGGATCGATTGCCGCTCCCCGGGGTAAACGGCCGGCGGAACAAAGAGTTCCTTACTCAGGTTCAGGCCAGGTGGCGCAGGAACAGGCAGGCAACGCAAGGACTCTCGTGGCCGATGTCGGCGGCACCAATCTTCGGGTCGCCGTCGCCGAGCGTGGCGCGCTGCAAGCCCTGCAGACATTCGCGAGCGAGGAGGTGTCCGATCCGGGCAGAATCCTGGCCGACTATGCACGCGCGACCGGCGGGCTTCGCCACGCGGTCATCGCGCTTGCGGGGCCAATCGACGGCGAACGCTTCTCGCTGACCAATCGCGACTGGTCGTCTTCGTCGGGCGAACTGCGAAAGCAGCTCGCGATGGAGCGCGTGGTCGTCGTCAACGACTTCGCGGCGATGGCGCATTCCGTCACGGGCCTCACGAAAGACGATCTCGTGCCGGTGCGCGGCGGCACCCCCGCGCCGGACGGCAATGTGCTGGTGTGCGGGCCGGGGACCGGGTTCGGTGTATCTGTGCTGGTGAAGCAAAGCGAGGTCGCGATTGCGACCGAAGCGGGTCACATGCGACTCGGGGCGGTGAGCGATGAAGAGTTCAGGATTTTTGCCGGGTTGCAACAGGAAGGGGCGCCGCTGGCAATCGAGCAGGTGCTGTCCGGGCGCGGTCTTGTTGCGCTCGATCGTTCCCTGAACGGCACGCAGCGCAGGCCGGGCGATATTCTCGCGGCCGTCGCGGCCAGGGAGGCGGGAGCGGGGCGGACGCTGCGCATCTTCATGCAGATCTTCGGCCGCGTCGTGGGCGATCTCGCGCTCGCCTTCGACGCACGCGGCGGCGTTTTCATCGGCGGCGGGCTCGGGCTGGCGCTTCGTCCTTATTATGCGGCGCCGGAATTCCATGCGGCCTACGAAGAGCACCAGCCTTACACGGACCGGCTGCGGAAAATTCCGATATCGCTCGTCGCCCATCCATATCCCGGATTGCTCGGAGCGGCGCAGATCGCGCGGCGCATGTTCAAAGATTGAATCAATTTGCCCGCCGCGGCGAAGCGGCGGGAAACGGTATGGCGATCTGGCTTGAAGAGCGCCTCTGCAATCGTGCAGCATCGGAGCCACGGCCAACCCTGGATCGCCCGCTGCAATGACGGACGGCACGCTCAAGGCGAATTCGTACGGCAGCTGGCTGTTCCGGCCGCTGGTTTGGTTCGGCGTGGCGGCCTGGTCGCTGTGCAAGGCGCTGGTCGCGGCGTGGGGGACGCTCGCGATCTATTATTCCAACCTGCCGTGGTTCGGATTGCGGCTGGCGCTCGCGGCCGCATTTGCCGTGTTTGCGATCTGGGCGCTGTGGGTCGCGCGCACCAGAACTACATCGGTTCTCTTCGTCGCCGTGTTCGCCGGCGTGGTTGTCTGGTGGCTGACGATCATGCCGTCGCACGACCGGATATGGCGGCCGGAAGT
>JAICQA010000122.1 GCA_025929595.1 Xanthobacteraceae bacterium | reverse complement strand
CACCGACAACGAGCGCCTTGTGCATGAGGTGGTCCTGCGCAGCCAGGCGCAGGCCGAATACGGCGCCACGAATTACGGCCACTATGGCCTTCAACTCCGCCGCTACGCTCATTTCACCTCGCCGATCCGCCGCTATGCCGACCTCGTCGTTCATCGCGCACTGATCCGCGCGCTCAATCTCAGCCAAGAAAACAACAACGACGGCCTGCCCGACACGACGCAGGAAGCGTTGGCCGAGATCGGCGCGCGCATTTCCGCCGCCGAGCGGCGCGCCATGGCGGCAGAGCGTGAAACGGTCGACCGATTGATCGCGAATTTCCTGGCCGACCGCGTCGGTGCGACCTTTCGCGGGCGGATTTCCGGCGTCACGCGCTCCGGCCTCTTCGTGAAGCTCGATGACACGGGCGCGGACGGCTTCATCCCCGCTCGCACGCTCGGCACCGAATTTTTCCGCTACGAGGAAAACCGCCACGCGATGGTGGGCGAACGCTCGGGCGAGACCTACCAGCTCGGCCAGACGGTCGAAGTAAAGCTCGTCGAGGCGATTCCGGCCGCCGGCGCGCTCCGCTTCGAGATGCTCTCCGAAGGCCGCCGCGACATGCGCTCCCGTCATAAGCAGGACGCGCGCGGCAAATCGGGCGGAAAATCCCGATACGAGTCCCGCGGCAAACCGACGCCCGGGGATCGAAAAGGCCGCCACCGGCGCGTACATTCCAAACGGAAGAAGTAACTCGCGGGGCGACCTCCATGAAATCGCGCGACCTGCTGCAGTCGGTGCTGAATGGCGCTCGTGGACGCTGCCCGTCCTGCGGCAAAGGCTCGCTCTTTCGCAAGTTCCTGAAAGTCGCCGACCGCTGCCCCGCCTGCGGCGAGGACCTGCACCACCACCGCGCCGACGACATGCCGGCCTATCTCGTCATCACGGTCGTCGGGCACGTTGTCGTGCCGCTCGCCTTCGCGGTCGAGATGGCATACCGGCCCGACTACATCATCCATTTTCTGCTCTGGATTCCGCTCACGCTCGGTCTTTCGCTTGCGCTTCTGCAGCCGGTGAAAGGCGCCATCGTCGGCCTGCAATGGGCCATGCGTATGCATGGCTTTGACAGCCACGCAGTCAGCGACGAACATGGCGCCCTCCTGATGCAGCCCGCCGCGAGACGGATCGATGAATGAGCTGGCCGACACCCTGACGCGCGTCGAGCGCATCGAAGACAGCCCCGGCCAGCACCGAAAAATCCGCCCGCGCGACGCGGCGACGCTGATCCTCGTCGATCGCTCCAAATCCGAGCCGCACGTGCTCGTTGGCCGCCGGCATGCGCGCCACGCCTTCATGGCCAACAAATTCGTATTCCCCGGTGGACGCATCGACCGCTCGGACGGCCGCATGGCGTGCATCGGCAAGCTCGACAAGGACAGCGAACGACGCCTCCGCTTCGGGGTGCCGAAGAAATACACGGGCAAGCCGCGCATGTTGGCGCTCACCGCGCTGCGCGAGACATTCGAGGAAACGGGTCTCCTGATCGGCAAGCGCGGCGCGCCCGCCGCCTGTCCGCCCGAGTGGCAGCCCTACGCGAACTCCGGCATCACACCCGACCTCTCCGCCCTCACCTTTGTTGCCCGCGCGATCACGCCGCCCGGCCGTTCGCGCCGCTTCGATACGCGCTTCTTCATCGCCGACCGCGGTCATGTGGCGCTTGATCTCGGCGACCCGAGCGGGCCGGACGCCGAATTCGTTGAGCTGAAATGGCTGTCGATCTCCGCCGCCAAGGAGAGTCCGGACATGCCGACGATCAGCAAGACGGTGCTGATCGAGATCGATCGCCGGCTCGAGGCGCGCGGCAATCCGCCGGTGCCCTATTACGTCTTCCGGCGGGGCCGCTTTCATCGTCTTGAAATCGATTGAGCTCGCTCAGCGATTGTAAAACCCGGCCCCCTCGGGCAGCATTGATCGACTCGTTCCTGCAACCGGGACTTGCGGGCAATGACAGTCGGCTGGCTCCTGCTCTACGCCTTGGCGCTCTACGCAGCGATCGGAATCCTTGTCGGTCTCGTCTTCGTCGCATCCGGCGTTACCCGCATCCTCGAGCATCCGGCTCCCGTATCCCCCGGCGCGCGGGTGCTGTTGTTTCCGGCCTCCGCCGCCTTTTGGCCGCTGATCCTGCGCCGCTGGCGGACTGCCCGCGCCAGACCATGACCCGCAATCACCGCGCCGCGCATCGACTGTTTTGGCCGTTGGTCGGACTCGCGGCGGCATTTGCGTTGTTGATGGCGCTCCTGCTGCGCGCACCGGAGACTCAATCGGCAACGAACACCGCCATTCAGGAGCCGGCGCGATGAGCGCGGGCTTTCAGGCCGTACAATGGAATGCGGCCAAATACCGGTACGACGCGATTCTGCTGGCGGCTGTGACTGTCTATATCGCCGGCTTTCTCTGGGTCGGCGCGTCGCTTCGACCGCCGAAGAACGCCCCGGAATGGATCGACCTTCGCATCCGCGCCTTCGGCACCTGTGCCTTTCTGATGTTGACAGTTATTCTATGCATCGGCCCGCTCGCGCGTCTCAGCCCGAAATTCCTGCCCTTGCTGTACAACCGCCGCCACTTCGGCGTCCTGTTCTTCCTCGTCGCCTGCGTTCACGCGATCTCCATGTTGCAATGGTTTGCGGCGCAGGATGCACTGCCCAATCTCGCTGAAGAACTGACGGCCTGGGAGAACTACTTCAGGTTCATCGGATTCCCTTACAAGACGCTCGGCATCGTGGCGCTCGCGATTTTCTTCGCGATGGCTGCCACCAGCCATGACTACTGGCTTGGCTTTTTTCGGCCGCCGGTGTGGAAGGCCCTGCATATGCTGGTCTATGTTGCTTATGCGCTGATCGTCGCGCATGTGGCGCTCGGCATCATGCAACGCGACTACAGCCCGCTGATTCCCTTCATGCTCGGCACGTCGGTCGCGCTGGTTACAACGCTGCACACGGTCGCCGGTTGGCGCGAAGGCGTTCGCGACGGCACGGCGATGACCAGCGACGGCTGGCTCCGGATCGGCACGCCCGAGTCGATCCCTGACAAGCGGGCGAAAATCGTATCGGCACCAGGCGGCGAGCGCATCGCGATCTTTCGAGACGGCAAGCAGGTAGGCGCGGTCACCAATCTTTGCGCCCATCAGAACGGCCCGGTCGGCGAAGGCTGCATTATTGCCGGTCTCGTCACGTGCCCGTGGCACGGCTATCAGTACCGGCTCGCCGACGGCTGCGCCCCGCCGCCCTTCACGGAAAAGCTGGCCACGTATCGAGTACGGTCGCGCGGCGGCGTGCTGGAAGTCCACCCCGATCCCCTGCCGCCGGGCACGCCCGCGGCGATCACCTTGTGAGGACTGTCATGGCCCGCGAACCCGACTGGATCGATGTCGGTGCCGCCGACGAGTTGAAGCACCGCGAACTCCAGCCCGTCGCCGCAAGAGCCACGCGCGTCGCGCTCTCATTCCGAGATGGTCAATGGGGCGCGGTGTCGAATGCCTGCAACCATGTCGGCGGACCGCTCGGAGAAGGCGATATCGACGCGAACGGCTATATCCGTTGCCCATGGCACGGCTGGAAATTCCATTGCCGTACCGGCCTGGGCGAACCTGGCTTCGAGGACGATAGGGTGCCCGCCTTCCCGGTCAGGACCGAAGGCGGCCGCGTGCTGGTGGACATTGCCAATCCGACCAAGCGCCACAAGAAACCCCATGCGCCGCATCCGCTTGCCCGCAAGCCGGTGCGCGAGCCGGGCCCGCTGCGCATGGCCGGAATCTCCACAACCGCGATGGACGCGGGGCATCCCCGCTTTTCCGGCTCCGACCATCTGCTCGAACACGCGCTCGCCGCGGCGCGCGAGAAAGGTGCCGAGACGCGCCTGATCAAGCTCAACGACCTGAAATTCCGCCCCTGCGAAGGCTATTTCTCCAAGAGCCTGCGCGCCTGCACCTGGCCCTGCTCGATCACGCAGATGCACCCGAACGACCAGATGGATCAGGTCTATGAGGCACTGGTCCATTGGGCCGACGCGGTCATCGTCGCCACGCCCATCCGCTGGGGCGCGCCGTCATCGCTCTATTACAAGATGGCCGAACGGCTGAACTGTGTGCAGGTCGACGTCGCCACGAAGGAGGAGCAGATCATCTGCAACAAGGTTGCGGGCTTCATCATCGTCGGCGGGCAGGACAACATCCAGGGCGTCGCCGGCCAGATGCTGAGCTTCTTCGGCGAACTCGGCTTCCACTTCCCGCAGTTTCCATACATCGCCCATTCGCGCGGCTGGTCGCACGAGGACATGGAGAACAACGTGCGCATCGTGCGCGATTCCAAGGCGTTGGCCGAGGGTGCGGCCGCGCTCGCGGAGCGCTGTCTCGCAATAGCGGGCCGCCTCATCGTGCACGACCAACCTCCCGCTCCGCCCGTAGGCATGCGTGGGGGAATGAAGGGCCGGCCGATCGGCGCGGATTGACCGCCCTCAGCGCGGCAACTCCCGCTTCGCGTACGGGAACCAGTCCGGCTTGCGCTCCTGAATGTAGTCGAGGTGGACATGCTTCGGTTCGCGGAAGGCATCGAGCCCTTCCGCGCCGAGCTCGCGGCCGATGCCGCTCGCCCGCATGCCGCCGAAGGGCGCCGCGTTGTTGTCGGACAGCGGATCGTTGATCCAGAAGCTGCCGGCCTTGATGTTTTCCATCGCCTTCATCGCGAGTTCGAGGCTCTTCGTATAGACCGTGGCGCCGAGCCCATATTCGGAGTCGTTCGCCTTCTCGATCGCCTCGTCGGCGTCCTTCACATAGAAGATCGAAACCACCGGCCCGAACAGTTCTTCCGTGGTCGCAATACCGCCGTGCTTCACGCCGGTGACCACCGTGGGTTGGAAGAAATGGCCCTTGAGGCCGTCGGGCTGAAATCGCTGGCCGCCCAGATGCAGCTTTGCCCCTTCCTTCAGCACCGCGGCGACTTGCGCTTCCAGCTTGTCCACGGCGTCAGCCGAAATGAGCGGTCCCATGTCTGTTTTCGGATCGCTCGGATTGCCGACTTTCACGGCCTTCACCTGCTCGACCACCCGGCGCGTGAATTCCTCCGCAACCGATTGCACGACATAAATGCGTTTCGACGACGTGCAGACCTGCCCGCCATTGAGAAGCCGCGCCCACACCGCACCCGGCGCCGCCACGTCGAGATCGGCGTCGTCAAACACGAGCAGCGGATCGATGCCGCCCAATTCCAGATTGATCTTCTTGAGCTGCGTGCCGGCGGCAGCGGCAATCTTTCGACCGACCGCAGTCGAGCCGGTAAAGGCGATCATGTCGATACCGGGATGATTGGTCATCACACTGCCGGTATCGCCGCCGCCGGTGACGATATTGACGACCCCCGGCGGCAGCACGTCGTAAGCCTCGCCGAGCATCAGCCCGCATAGCGGGTTCTGGTGCGGCGGCTTGCACACCACCGTATTGCCCGCCGCGATCGCAGGCGCGACCTTCCAGGCCATCAGCAGGAGCGGGAAATTGAACGGCGCGATGCAGCCGATAACGCCGAACGGCTCCTTGCGAATGAAGTTCACCTGATGCTCGGCGCCCGGCGCCACCGTGAAGCCCTGCGCATAGCGGCCGATCTCGGCGTAGAAGTCGAAAGCTTCCGCCACCCAGCGAACGCAGTCCGCCGCTTCGATCAGCGGTTTGCCGGTCTCCTTGGTCATCATCTCGGCAATCGGCTTCTGCCGCACGCGGATGCGTTGGGCGACCTCATGCATGAGCTCGGCCTTCTCCACGCCCGAGAGCCGCCACCAGCCCTTCTGTGCCGCGCGCGCCGCCGCGACGGCCACGTTGACATCCGCCTCCCCGCAGGCCGCGATGCTGTCGAGTTTCTCAAGTGTCGCGGGGTTGTGCACGTCGATCGCCGTATTCGACTTCGCCTCGACGAATTGGCCGTTGATCAGGATCGGGCGGACCATGGGAAACCCCGAAGAATTGGATCGATGAGAGGTTCGCTATATCGATGGCAAGATCATTATAGAGTATCGCGGATCACTCGCCGAAGGGAGCAGTCATGGACTTTCGTGATCGCCGCCTGATCGTCACCGGAGGCACCGGCGCTCTCGGCACGGCCGTGGTCGGCGCGCTGCTGGAAGCCGGCGCCCGCTGCCTTGTGCCCTGCACGAGCGAGGGAAAGGCCCAGGCATTTCCGCACCGTTCGCACCCGCACCTCAGTCTCGTGACCACCGGCTCGCTCGCCGATGAAGATGCCGTGGCGCGCCTTTATGACGGTGCGCCGGACCTGTGGGCCTCGATCCACCTCGCCGGCGGCTACGCCGGAGCCAAGGTCGCCGACACCGACAAGTCCGCGCTCATGCGGCAGCTCGAGACGAACCTCGTCACCTGCTTCCTGTGCTGCCGCGCGGCGGTGCGAGTCATGACGAAGGCCGGCACGGGCGGCCGCATCGTCAACGTGGCCGCGCGGCCGGCGCTCGAATGGCGGAGCGGCGCCCGCATGGCGGCCTACGCGGCAAGCAAGGCCGCGGTCGCCGCGCTCACGGCGGCGCTCGCCGAAGAAGTCGCCAAGGAAGGAGTGCTGGTCAACGCCGTCGTCCCCTCGGTCATCGACACGCCCGCGAACCGGCAGTCCATGCCCAAGGCGGACCACGGCAAATGGCCGAAGGCGGAGGAAATCGCGCAGACGATCCTGTTCCTCGCCTCTCCCGACAACCGGGTCACGCGCGGCGCGCTCGTGCCCGTGTACGGGCGGTCGTAATATCGCTCAATGCCGGGTCAGCCGCTCGGCAAGCGTCTTTCCGCTTGGCGCGACGCCCGTGTGTTCCGCTCTCTTGTCGATCTGCCGGAAGGCGCGCTGAATGTAGCTTACGCCAAGATAACGGAACGGCTCGGGCTCCCAGTTGGGCGAGCGGTGATTGACGCAAGGCAGCATCGTCAGCTCGGTCTGTCGTCCGGCGATGAGATCGGCGAGCACGCGCCCGGCGAGATTGCTCGTCGCCACTCCGTTGCCGACATAGCCGCGCGCGCTGGCGACGCCCGTCGCCGGGTCATAGCTCATGCTCGCCATGAAATCGCGCGACGCGCCGAGCGGCCCGCCCCAGGCATGCGTAAACTTCACGTCCTTCAGCCGCGGAAACCAGCGCCGCACATTGTCCCGGAACATCTCGATGGTCGGCAGGTGACGGTCGAATTCATCCTCGATGCGTGAGCCGAAATGATAGGGAGCGCCGCGCCCGCCGAACAGGATGCGTCCATCCGCTGTCTTCGCGATGTACTCGATCGTCAGGCGCGCGGAGTCGATGCACTCGCGATGCCGCCAGCCGATCGCGTCCCAATCCGCAGCCGAAAGCGGCTCGGTCAGTGTCATCAGCGAATAGACCGGAATCAGCGTGCGGCGCATTTTTGGAATTCGTGTGAGATATGCCTCTCCGCACAACACGATGGTTTTGGCGTTCACATCGCCATGCGGTGTGTGCAGCGCAGGCTTCGCGCCGGCCGTAAAATCCGTGACTTCCGTCCGCTCGTAAATTTTTGCGCCGCGCCGCTCGACGGCGCGCGCAAGTCCGCGCACCAGCCGGCCGGGATGTATATTGGCGGCGTCCTTGTAGAAGACGGAGCCCAGCGCGCCCTCGATCTTCACGCGCGCGTCCGTCTGCGCCTTGTCGAGCAATTCGACCCGGTCGCCGAGTCCGAGCCCGGCGAACTCCGCATGTGCGTCGCGTACCGCCGGCAATTGTTGCGTTCCGCGCGCGATCGTCATGCCGCCGCCGCGCACGAAATGAATGTCCATGCCCTCCGCCAATGCAACGTGGCCGACTTCATCGACGGCACCGGCCATGGCGCGATAAAGCGCCACCGCGGCCTCGCGCCCATGATGCTCGTCGATGGCACCATAGCTCGCGGGGAAAT
>JAICQA010000332.1 GCA_025929595.1 Xanthobacteraceae bacterium | reverse complement strand
GAGGCGCCTTCCGTGAACGCGAAGGCTGCCGCCTCCGACCGCGATCTCGCCAGGCAAGTGAGCGCGGGCGACCGTGCGGCGCTCGCGCGCGCGATCACGCTCGTGGAGTCGAAGAAGGCGGAGCACCGCGAACGGGCGCAGGAGCTTCTGAAGTCGCTGCTGCCCGCGACCGGGAATGCCGTACGCGTCGGCATCACCGGCGTGCCCGGCGTCGGCAAGTCGACGACGATCGACGTGCTGGGCACCTACCTTACGGGCAAAGGCCACGACGTCGCTGTTCTCGCGGTCGATCCTTCGTCGGTGCGCACGGGCGGCTCGATCCTCGGAGACAAGACGCGGATGCACCGTCTCGCCAACGATCCGCGCGCTTTTATCCGTCCCTCGCCCGCCGCCGGAACGCTTGGCGGCGTCGCGAGCCGCACGCGCGAGACGATGCTCCTGTGCGAGGCCGCGGGCTACGACGTGGTGCTGGTCGAAACGGTCGGCGCGGGGCAATCGGAGGTCGCGGTCTCCGACATGACCGACAGCTTCGTCGCGCTCATGCTGCCGGGCGCGGGCGACGAACTGCAAGGCATGAAGAAGGGCCTGCTTGAACTCGCGGACGTGGTCGCAGTCAACAAGGCCGAGGGCGAAAACCGTGCGCGGGCGAAGGCCGCCGCCGGCGCGCTCAAGGCCGCGCTCCATCTGATCGCGGGCAGCGCCGGGGCCGATGAAGCGCCCGTCCTCACCTATTCCGCGCTGACCGGCGACGGTATCGAGGCGCTCTGGCAGGCCGTGCTCGATCATCGCGCGAAGCACGAACGATCCGGTCGCCTGGCAGAGAAGCGCCGCGCGCAGCAGGTACGCTGGATGTGGACGCTGATCGACGAGCGTTTTCGGGCGCGGCTGCGGAGCGATGCGGCGATCCGCTCCAAGCTGCGTTCGCTCGAGGTGGCGGTAGCGGCGGGCAAGCTGCCGCCCGCGCTTGCGGCGGATGAGATCGCCGACCTCCTGAAGCTCTGAGCCATGATCACGGCGCTCGTGATCGGCTTCGGCCCCTTCCCCGGCGCGCCGCAAAATCCGAGCGCGGAGCTGGTGCGGCGGCTCGCGAAACAACGGCTTCCGTCACTCGCGGGAACGCGCGTTATCGCGCACGTTCTGCCAACCAGCTATGCCGCGGTGAATGAAGAACTACCTGCGCTCCTGCGGCGGCACGACCCCGACGCCGTACTTTTCTTTGGCCTGGCTTCACGTACGCCCTATCTGCGCATCGAGCAGCGGGCAGTGAACAAGGCGACCGGATTCTACGCCGACGCTTCACGGACAAAATATGCGACGCGCGCGCTGACGCCCGGCTTGCCGGCGGAGCTGCGCGTGCGCGCCGACGCGCGGCGGCTTCATTTCGCTGCGCGTGCGACAAGGATCGACGCGCGGCTATCGCGCGACGCCGGGCGTTATATCTGCAATGCCGCCTTCTACCGCACGCTGCATATGAGCGACGAGAATGACCGCCCGTGGGTCGTCGCCTTCGTCCATATTCCGCGCCCGCGACGGCGCGGCCGGCTGGACGGAAAGCGCGGCCGGACGCGTCCGTCGGTGGAGGCGCTCATGCGCGCGGGCGGCGCCGTGCTCGCCGCGCTCGTCGCGGAAGCGCGACGCAGTTAACGTCCCGCAACGGCACAGGCGAACGGCACGCCGCTTGTATCGACTCTTCCGAGATATTCGGGAGCGTCCATGGCCATCGACCGCCGTTCCGTCCTCGGCCTCTCGGCAGGCAGCGCCGCGGGCGCTTTGCTGCCGACGCCGTCGCGCGCGACCCCGCAGCCCTTGGGCTCGCTCGGGCTCGACGTGACCCATTTTGGGGTTAACGCCGGGAGCCCGGACGACCAGACGGACGCGCTTCAGCGTGCGATCGACGCCTCCGCGGAGGCGCGCGTGCCGCTGTGGCTGCCGGCCGGCACCTATATCGCCGCCGACCTCGTGCTGAAGTCAGGCACCCAGCTTTACGGTGTGCGCGGCGCGACGCGCCTTCTACTCGGCCATGGCGCAGCGATCGCCGCCTGCGCCCGCGCCGACCAGGTCATGCTGCAAGGCCTCGTATTCGACGGCCGCAGTCAGTTTCTGCCCGAAGGGCGCGGGCTCCTGTCGCTGCGCGAAGTGCGCGGGCTGCGCATCCTCGACTGCTACCTGCAGGAAAGCGGCGGCGCCGGTATTTCGCTGATCGGCGCCGAGGGCGAGATTGCGCACACGACGATTGTAGGCGCGGCCGGCGGCGGCATCACGACCGAGGACGGCCGCGGCGTCACGCTTTCGCACAACACGATTTTCCAATGCGGCCGGCACGGCATTCGCGTGACGCGCGCGCGGCGCGGCCATGACGGCACACAGATTCTCGCGAACCGTATCGAGCATGTCGGCGCCACGGAGGGCGACGGTATCGTGATCGAGCATGCAGGCGCGGTGATCGCGGCAGACAACCACATTGGCCGCTGTCAGGGCTCGGGGATTCACGCCCGGAGCGCAGCCAACCTGCATGTACGCGGCAACGCGTTGTCTGCGATCGGCGATTTTGCCGTGCGTATGGAAGACGGATCGGACGGCGCCATCGTCGCCGGCAACACCATCGACGGCACCGCCGGCGGTATTTCCGTCACCGACCGCGAGACCGGCGGGCGGCTGGTGGCCTGCCAAGGCAACCTCGTGCGCAATCTGCGCGGTGAGCCGGCTAACGGGCGCGGCATCGGAATCGTGGTGGAAGCCGACTCCGCGATCACCGGCAATGTGATCGAGGGCGCGCCGCTCGCTGGCATACTCGCAGGCTTCGGCAGGCACCTGCGCGATGTCACCGTGACCGGCAACGTGGTGCGCACCACGCCGATCGGTGTCGGCGTTTCGGTCGAGCCGGGCGGCGGCTCGGCACTGATCGCGCATAATCTGATTGCCGACGTGTCACAGGGAGCGGTCGTCGGCATGTCAGGCGGCCGCGCCGTCACGGGCGATCTGGCGGGCGGCGAGCCGAGCCGGTACGCATCGATCACCGTCAGCGGCAACCGGGTGCGCTGAATCCCCGTCGCGTTCTTCAGGGAGCACCTCGGCGCAGGGCGACCGGCTTGAAGCCGACCGATCTGAAAAAGCAAAGGGAGCAGCGACGTGCGCTGCTCCCTCTCCAAAGTATAGAGCAAACCTGCCGATTGCCGACGGATCACCGCCTGCCGTGGGTCTCGCCATGCCGCAGCACGTGGTAGAAGTCGAACATCAGCAGGGCCGT
>JAICQA010000460.1 GCA_025929595.1 Xanthobacteraceae bacterium | reverse complement strand
GTTGACGATCTTCCGGACAACAAGCGCAGGATGCTGGAGCGGCTGCGCGACTCGGACGAAAAGCTCATTGGGCGTACCGTGTTGCTCGTGGACGACGATGCGCGCAACGTATTCGCCTTGTCGAGCGTGCTCGAGCGACGCGGCATGAAGGTGCTTGCCGCCACGACCGGCAACGAGGCGATCCAGATGATCGAAACCAATCCGAACATCGCGATCGTCCTCATGGACATCATGATGCCGGGCATGGACGGCTATCAGGCGATGGAGGTGATTCGCTCCAACCCCGAGCACAGCCGTTTGCCGATCATCGCACTGACCGCCAAGGCCATGAAGGGCGACCGTGAGAAGTGCCTGGAGGCGGGCGCTTCCGATTACCTTGCGAAACCGGTCAACACCGAGCAATTGTTGTCCGCATTGCGTAACTGGCTGCACCGATAAGTCTGGGCCGATGGACGACAAGATCAATATCCTTCTGGTCGACGACCAGCCCGCCAAGTTGCTGACCTATGAAGCAATTTTGCGGGATCTCGGCGCAAATTTGATCTCGGCGAACGGCGCACGAGAGGCGCTCGAGCACCTGCTGAAGAAGGAAGTGGCCGTCGTCCTCATCGACGTCTACATGCCGGAGACTGACGGCTTCGAACTCGCGGCCATGATCCGGGAGCATCCGCGTTTCCGGGATACCGCCCTCATCTTCGTCTCGGCGGTGCTGCTGACCGACGTGGACCGCCTGCGCGGCTACGAAATGGGCGCGGTGGACTATGTGCCAGTGCCGGTTATCCCCGAGGTGCTGCGCGCCAAGGTCAAGGTCTTCGTCGATCTGTACCGGAAGACGAAGCAACTTGCGCAGCTCAACCGGGACCTGGAAGCGCGCGTGACCGAACGCACGGTCGCGCTTGCCAGCACCGCCTCGCAGCTTCGGCAGACCGAGCAGTTGCGCAGTCTCGCGCTTGCGGCCGGGCAAATGGGCGCATGGGACTGGAATGCCCAGCAGAAGAAGCTCACCTGGGATCAGGGGCAGTATTCGATCTTTGGACTCGATCCGTACGGCTTCACGCCGACCCATGACAATATCGCACCGTTGATCCACCGGGACGATGTGGAGCGGCTACTGACCGCGCTTCGCGGCCTCGCGAACGACCCGCAGACGGAACGAATCGAATTTCGTGTTCATCGCCCGGACGGCGAACTGCGCTGGTGCATCGGCGTCGCCGCCGCGAGCCGCAACGCCGAGGGCGACATCGTCCGCATCAGCGGGGTCACCATCGATATCACCGAGCGCAAGCACGCGGAGGAGCGCCAGGCGTTGCTCGCCGAGGAAGTCGACCACCGCGCGCGCAATGTCGTCGCCGTCATTCAGTCGATCATGCGGTTGACGCGCGCCGGCACGATCGAAACCTACCTTGGCGCCGTCGACGGGCGCATCCGCGCCCTCTCCAACGCCCACAAGCTGCTATCGCGCTCGCGCTGGGAAGGTGCGGATCTCGGCAAGCTTGTCGACGAGGAGTTCGCACCCTATCGCTCCGAAGACGCCAAGCGGGCCGCGAGTGAAGGTCCGCCGATCCTGTTGCAACCCTCCACCGCACAGACTTTGGCGCTCGCGTTGCACGAGCTCGCCACCAACGCCGCCAAATACGGCGCGCTCTCCGTCGGTGCGGGCCGGGTCGCGTTGCGCTGGCAGATTGAACCGGCCGGCATCGTGCTCGATTGGAGG
>JAICQA010000128.1 GCA_025929595.1 Xanthobacteraceae bacterium | reverse complement strand
GATTTTTGAAAGCCATTTCGTATTCTCCTCGACTGACAAATTCTCAGGAGATGTCCCGCGCCGGGTCACGCCGGATCAGGAAGGAAGACCTGAGAGGATGTGTGACTGTGATTGTGCCCGGGGAAATATCGTATCCACACGCGCGGATCAATTGCGTGAGCGCGAAGACAACGAATTGAAATCGCGCAGGATTGGGCTACAAGTGGGGAACGTGCCCACTGCCAAGTGGGCGTATTCACAAGCGAAATTCCTCAGTCTTCGCAAAGGGAGTGTTCCTGTGGCCGAGGCCAACAAGCCGTTTCGCGCCGATCATGTCGGCAGTCTGCTGCGCACCAAACGGCTCGCCGAAGCGCGGTCTATGCGCCAGACGAACAAGATTTCAGATGCCGAGTTCAAGGCGATCGAGGACGCGGAAATCCGGAGCGTCATCCGGAAGCAGGAAGAGATTGGGCTCAAGGTCGTCACCGACGGCGAATTCCCGCGCTCCTGGTGGCATTTCGATTTCAACGCCGCGCTCACGGGGGCGGAGCTCTACGACACGGGCACGGGCATCCAGTTCAAGGGCATGCAGACGAAATCGGAGGGCGTGCGCATTACCGGCAAGCTCGATTTCCCGGCCGACCACCCGTTCATCGCGCAGTTCAGGCTGATTGCGGCGAACACCAAGGTCACGCCGAAGATCACGATCCCGGCGCCGCCGGTGCTCCACTTCCGCAGCGGCCGCTCCGGTGTGAGCACGAGCGCCTATCCGGACATGGACGGATTCTTCGAAGATCTCGGCAAAACGTATCGCAAGGCGGTGAAGGCGTTTTACGACGCGGGTTGCCGCTACTTGCAAATGGACGACACGGTGTGGGCGTATCTGTGCTCGCCGGAGCAACTCGCGAAGGCGAAAGAGCGCGGCGAAAATGTCGAGCGGCTGCCGCACGTCTATGCGGACGTGATCAACTACGCGATCGCCGAGAAGCCGGCCGACATGACGATCACGACGCATGTATGCCGCGGCAATTTCCGCTCCACCTGGATTTCGTCGGGCGGCTACGAGCCGGTCGCCGAGATCCTGTTCGGTAAGGTGAACTACGACGGCTATTTCCTCGAATACGACACGGATCGGGCGGGCGGTTTCGAGCCGTTGCGTTTCGTGCCGAAAGGAAAGAAGCGCGTGGTGCTCGGGCTCGTCACGTCGAAGTCCGGTACGCTCGAAGAGCCGGGCGACATCAAGCGGCGCATCGAGGAAGCCACGAAACATGCGGCCCTCGACCAGCTTTGCCTGTCGCCGCAATGCGGATTTGCGTCGACAGAGGAAGGCAACATCCTTGCCGAAGACGAGCAATGGGCGAAGCTCGGCATGGTCGTAAAGATCGCCGACCAAGTGTGGGGCGAGCGCTGACACGCGGCAGGCGCTATCGCGCAGCGAGAATTTTCGCTATGCATGATAGCAATCCGGAGCGCGGAGCGCCCGCCGAGGGACCATGAGCAGGACCGACAACTTACGCCCAAAGCGAACCGCTCGCCGCAGCGAAACGAACGGCGACGGCGCGGCGGACATCGACCTCGGGCCGTTGCCGAACCTCGCGGGCTACATGTTGCGGCGGGCACAGCTCGCCGTTTTTCAGGACTTCTGGCGCAATTACGCCCCGTTCGACATCCGCCCCGCACAATATGCCGTCCTCATCGTGATCGAGCGCAATCCGGGCTTGCGGCAGTCCCAGATCAGCAGTGCGCTCAACATCAAGCGCGCCAATCTCGTGGCGCTGCTCGATTCCCTTGAAGGCCGCGGGCTCGCGAAGCGGGTGCCGGTCGCGAGCGATCGGCGCTCCTATGCCCTGCACCTGACCGAGCAGGGAACGGCGATGATGCAGAAGCTCGCCGAGGTAAGCGCCGAGCACGAAGCCCGCGTCGGCGCGATCATCGGCGAGGCCGGCCGCAAGGATTTGCTGCGGCTCCTGCAGGGCGTCACGGACGCGGTGGGCACGCCGACGGCGGAGGATGAAGAAGGCTGACCGTCGTCCCGGAAATTCGCGAAGCGAATATCCGGGACCGTCATCAGCCGATTTCGGCACGGTCCCGGCTCTCGCTTCGCTCGGCCGGGACGACGAACTAGCCTTTGAATTTGTCGATCACCGCCTGCGGGATCGGGATCGCCTTGATCTTCGAGGCGTCGGCCGGATCGCGGCCGACCCAGACGCGCGTCTCGCTGCATTCGACCGAGAGCTGACCGTTCTTCAGCATGCGGTGCTGGATGTCGAAGCTCGAGCGGCGGAATTCGGCGATCGTGCTTTCGATCTCCACGTCGTCGCCGTAGCGGTTCGGGATCGAGAATTTCGCGCGCGTATCCACCATCGGGTAGCCCGCGAAGCCGAACTCTTTTTGCGACTGGAACTTGGTCATGCCGAGCGCGCGCTCGAACAATTGAACCGTGCTCTCGTCGAACATCTCGAAATAGCGCGGGTAATAGACAATGCCCGCGGGGTCGCAGTCGCCCCAGGTGATGCGCACGGTGCGCTTGTTGACCAACATTTATTTTCTCTCGGGATTTACTTCGGCGCCATGCGGAGCGCGCCGTCGATGCGCACCGTCTCGCCGTTGATGTAGCGATTCTCGACCATGTGCATGACGAGCGCGGCGAACTCTTCCGGCGTGCCGAGGAGCTTGGGGAACGGCACGGCGGCCGCCAGACTCTGCTGCGCTTCTTCCGGCAGGCCCGCGAGCAAGGGCGTCCTGAAGACGCCGGGCGCGACCGTATTCACGCGGATGCCGAACTGCGCGAATTCGCGTGCCGCCGGCAAGGTGAGTGCCATCACACCGCCCTTCGACGCCGAATAAGCGGCCTGGCCGATCTGGCCTTCGTAGGCCGCGACGGACGCTGTCGAAACGATCACGCCGCGCTCGCCCGCGTCGAGCTCGGGCGCAGACTGCAACGCCGCCGCGACGAGACGCATCATGTTGAACGAGCCGATGAGATTGACGGTGATAACCTTCTCGAACTCGGAGAGCGGCAGTGGGCCGTCACGGCCGACGATGCGCTTGGCGGTCGCGATGCCCGCGCAATTGACGAGGATGCGGGCGACGCCGTTCTTGTCGGCGGCTTCTTTCACCGCTGCAGCCGCGCCATCGGCGCTCGACACATCGCACTTGATCGCAATGCCGCCGATCTTCTCGGCGTGCGCCTTCGCGGCGTCCATATTGATATCGAAAATCGCAACCTTGGCGCCCGCCTTGGCGAGCGCGGCGGCGGTCGCGCCGCCCAAGCCCGATGCGCCGCCCGTCACGATGGCGGCATGTCGTCTCGGATCCATCAGTTCGTCCCCTTCCCGTTCTTGGCGTTGGGATTTTCAAGGAGAACCGCGATCCCCTGCCCGCCGCCGATGCAGGCCGCGACAATGCCATAACGGCCGGCCAAGCGCTGCAACTCGCGGCCGATGGTGAGCGCGAGGCGCACGCCGGTCACGCCGAGCGGATGGCCGATGGCGATGGCGCCGCCGTTTACATTGAGCTTGTTCTCATCGAGCCCAAGCTCGCGCGAGCAGGCCATGACCTGCGCGCCGAACGCCTCATTGATCTCGAAGCGATCGATGTCGGCGAGCTTGAGGCCGGTGCGCTCCAGGAGCGCGCGGATCGCGGGGACCGGACCGAAGCCCATGTTCTCCGGCGGCACGCCGACGGTGACACCCGCGACAATGCGCGCGAGCGGCTTCTTGCCGTGCTTTTTGGCGTAGTCGCCCGACGAGACGAGCACGGCTGCAGCACCGTCAACGACCGCCGACGAGTTGCCGCCGGTCTGCACGCCGCCGAAGGCGGGGCGGATTTTTGCAAGCGCGTCTACAGGCGACGGGCGGACATGGGTGTCGACGCTGAGTTCCGCATCCTTGCTGCGCAGCTTGAATTCGCGCGAATTGTACCCTTCGCGCTCGAATGTTTCGGTCTTCACCGGCACGATTTCACCGGCGAGGAAGCCGCTCTTTTGCGCGGCGACCGCGCGGTCGAAGCTGCGCGCGGCATAGGCGTCCACTTCGGGCCGCGTAATCTGGTACTCGCGCGCGAGGCGTTCCGCCGTGTCGCCCATCGTTGAGCCCGGCGCGGGATCGAGCAGCGCTTCCCAGAGGAAATCCTTCATGTTCGTCTCGCCCATGCGGAAGCCGCGCATGGTGTAGGAGGCGACCGGATTGCGGCTCATGGACTCGGTGCCGACGCAAAGTGTCAGCTCGACACCGCGATGGCTGATCGTGTCGGCGGCTTGCATCAGCAATTCCATGCCGGTGCCGCAGACGCGCTGAACCATGTGCGCGGGCACCTCGATGGGCACGCCCGAATAGATGCCGACGTGACGCGGCAGGCAGTAGGTGTCGAAGCTCGCCTGCGCCATGGAGCCGGTGATTACTGCGCCGACATCGTCGGGCGAGACGCCCGAGCGCTTGAAGGCTTCGCGCGCGGCCTTGATGCCGAGATCGGTTGGCGAGTTCGCCGCGAGCACGCCGCCGTAGTCGGCGAAGGGCGTGCGGACGCCATCAATGAGCCAGATATCGTTCCACTCGGCACCTACACCGGCTTTCGCAGCAGCCATGACTATTTCTTCCTGTCGATCTGAATGACCCTGTCGGACGGTTGCGCGGCATAGAGGTCCGCAACTTCGGCCTTGCGGCGCTCCAACACCGCGCGCTGGTTGATCGAGCCTTTATCCGTCATCTCGCCCGCGTCGAGCGATGGCGGCTCGGCCAGCAGGATCGCGCGGCAGACGCGGTTCGAACCGCCGGTGGACGTTTTCGCGAATGCATTGAGCTTGTCGCGGAAGGCTGCGAGCACAACCGGATGCACGACGACTTTCTCGGGCGATGCTTTCGTGAGCTCGGGCGCGAGCGCGCGGCAGGCGTCGATCACGGGGAAGATGAGCACGGCGATCTCTTCCTGGTCGGCGCCGCCGATCACGACGTCGCGCGCGAGCGGCTCGAACTGGCCGATCAGCCGCGCGCGCAGCGGGCCGACGCTGACCCAGGTGCCGCTCGAGAGCTTGAAGTCTTCTGCCACGCGGCCGTCGAACAGGAGGCCGAGGCTCGGATCGTTGGGATCCTCGAATTTCAGCGCATCGCCAAGCTTGTAGAAGCCTTCCTCGTCGAAGGCCTTGGCGGTGAGGTCGGGCTGGCGCCAGTAGCCCGGCGTGATGTTCGGACCCTTGAGCCGTGCCTCCAGCTTGCCGCCGTTCGGTACGAGCTTGAGTTCAACGCCCGGCGCCGGCAGGCCCATGTTGGTTGAGTCCTTCGACATCCACATGCGGCCGATGGCCATGGGCGCGGTCTCGGTCGCGCCGAGGCCCGTCAGGAACATCACGCGCTCGCCGATCGTCTGCTCGGCAAGCTCCTGCATCTCGTCAAACGTAGATTGCGAGAGCGCGGCCCCCGCGAACCACAGCACTTTCAGCTTGCTGAAGAAGACTTTGCGCAGCTCCGCGTCCTTGCGGAAGAACGGGATCAGCGCCTCGAAGCCCTTCGGGACCGTGAAGTACCAGTTGCACGCGATCTCGCGCAGGTTCTTCACCGTCGTCTCGATCTGGCCCGGCAGCGGCTTGCCTTCGTCGATGTAGAGCGTGCCGCCGTTATAGATGATGAAGCCGACATTATGGTTGCCGCCGGCGGTGTGATGCCAGGGCGACCAGTCGACGATCACCGGCGGCTCGTCGCGGAAGAAGCGAAGCTGGGCCGCGATCATTTCCTGGTTCGAACACCACATGCGCTGGGTGTTGATCACACCTTTCGGCAAGCCGGTGGAGCCCGACGTGAACAGGATCTTGGTGACGGTATCGGGGCCGATCCTGTCGTGCGCTTCATCGACGGCCGCGGTCGGCTCCATGCCGGCGATCGCTTCGAACAGCGACGTGACGCGGTTCGCCGGCGGATTTTTTGCGACGACGATTTCCATATCGGCGGGCACGATCGTTTCGATCGCGCGGCCGAACTGCTTGCCGTCCTGCGCGAAGACAAGGCCTGGCGTGAGCAGCTTGAAGATGTGGCGGAGCTTGCCGAAATCCTCGGAGATCAGCGAATAGGCCGGTGAGATCGGCACATACGGGATGCCGACATAGTTCGCGGCCAGGCCCATCAACGCGTGTTCGAGACTGTTGCCGGAGAGGATCGCGAGCGGCTTGTCAGCCGACAGATTGCGCGACAGCAGCCACTGGCCGATGCTGCGCGCGGTGCGCAAGGCGTCTACGTAGGAAACGCGACGCCACTCGCCGTCCTCGCCTCGCTGCGCCATGAAGGTGCGCTCGGGCGTTTCTTTCGCCCAGTATTCGAGCCGCTCGGTGATCTTAACCGGGTAGGACCCGAGCTTGTGCGGCGAGCGCATATAGATCGTGCCGTCGGGGCGGCGGTCGATCTCATAATCGCGGCCGCTGACGTTGACCGGCCGGTAGGGCGCGGCCTTGGCGGAACCTTCTTCGCGCAATGCCTTCGACATCGCTCCTGCCCGTGACGTAAACCTGCGTCTTTATACTTATTGGATCGCGTGGGTCGCGATCAATCCCGCACCACTTTCGGCGCGCGCTTCTCGAGGAACGCCTTGAGGCGCGCCTTGGCCTCGCCGCCGCTCTGCGTGAGCGATGCTACGAGCGACTCCGTGAGGAAGCCGCTCGAACGGTCGGACTCGGCGATGCGCGGCAGCGCCTGGATGATGGCGAAATTCGTCAGCGAGGTGTTGGTGGCGATCTTCGCCGCAAGCTCGAGGCCCTTCTTCAGTCCCTCGCCTTTCGGCACAAGATGATGCGAGAGGCCGAGCGCCTGACCTTCTTCCGCGCCATAGGTGCGGCCGGTCAACATCATTTCCATCATGCGCGAGACGCCGATCACGCGCGGGATGCGCACGGAGCCACCGCCGCCGACAAAGATGCCGCGCGTGCCTTCAGGCAGACCGTAATAGGCGCTCTCTTCCGCGACGCGGACGTGGGTCGAGCAGGCGAGCTCCAGGCCACCACCGACGACCGCGCCGTGCAGGACGGAGACGACCGGCACCTTGCCGAACTCGATCTGCTCGAAAATGCGATGCCAGCCGCGCGAATGTTCGACGGCTTCGGCGAAATCGCGCTCGGTCAGTTCGTTGAGATCGAGGCCGGCCGAGAAATGGTCGCCTTCGCCATGCAGGACAACGGCCTTCACCGAACCTGGCAGTTGCTGAAAGAAAACTTCCAGGCCCGCCACCGTGTCGTCGTCGAGCGCATTGCGCTTCTGCGGCCGCGACAGGCGAAGTACGGCGATGTCGCCGCGCAATTCGGCATGGAGCGAAGCCGGCAGATTGCCCGGCAGGTCCTGTTTGCGCGCGGCGTCCATGTGATCCTCGGCCTCCTCGTATTATCGTTATATTGTATAACTATCTGGTTAAGCGGATCAAGGGGCTGAAATCGAGGCTTTCGGCCCTATAGCACTTCGTAAACGTCGAGCTTGACCACCAGCCGCTCGCGCACAACCAAGTGGAGCGCAACCATAAGGTTGAGACAAAAGACCCAGGGGGGCCAAGGCTCGAAACGCAAGACCGTTCGAAAAAAATAATAAG